>CAYUNQ010000223.1:0-2988 GCA_964446185.1 uncultured Marinobacter sp.
ATCAGCTCAATGGCCTGATCGATGTGGCTGAGCGGATATATGGCAAATCGCCCTTCCCGTACAGCGTCACGAACCTGTTCATTGAGCATCAGGTGCTCCACGTTGCTGGCCGGCAACAGGGCGCCATGGCCGTTTACGCCCCCAGCCTGTGCGCACACATTGAAGAAGCCTTCGATTTTTTCATTCACACCGCCCACGGCCTGAACCTCGCCGTGCTGGTTCATGGAACCGGTTACAGCCAGTGATTGTTTCAGGGGAACGCCGGTAATCGCCGACAGCAACACGCAGGTTTCCGCCACCGACGCCGAATCCCCTTCCACGCCACCGTAGGACTGCTCAAAAGCCAGGCTGGCCGACAGCGACAACTCGCCCATCGGCGCATAGCGGTTGGCCAGGAAGCGGGACAGAATCATCACCGCCTTGCTGTGAATGGGCCCGCCAAGCTTGGCCTCCCGCTCGATATCCACCACCTGGCCTTTACCCGGGCGGGCAGTCGCGGTTATGCGCGTGGGCTGGCCGAAGCGGGTTGCGCCAATCTGCAAAACCGACAAGCCGTTCACCTGCGCCACCTGCTCACCTTCGGTGGTAATCATCATCACGCCCCGGCGGATCTGCTCGAGACTGCGCTCGCGAATGCGGCTGGCACGATACTCCCGCTCATCAATGGCCTGCTGTACATGGACCATTTCAATGCGGGCACTACCAGCCCGGTAAGCCCAGTGGTCGGCCTCACTGAGCAGATCCTTCAGCACGCGGTCATGGGCGGAGAGCTTTTTCTGGTCACTGGCCAGACGGCTCGCATGCTCGATCACCCGGGCCACGGCAGCACGGTCCAGCGCCCGGATGCCGGACGACCGTGCCATGGTGGCAATCATCCGTGCGTATAGGGTGTAGCTCCCGTCATCCCGGTCCAGGTCGTCTTCGAAATCCGCTTCCACCTTGAACAGGTCCAGAAAGTCCGGATCGTAGTGGGACAACAGGTAGTACAGCGTGCGATCGCCAAGCAGCACCACCTTTACGTTCAGGGGAATCGGCTCCGGCTGCTGGCTGACAGTGGTTGCCAGGCCATACAAACGCTCCAGCGACTCAATCCGGATTTCGCCGGAGAACAGAATGCGCTTCAGGCTCTCCCAGGCCAGGGGCTGGGTAAGAATGCGGCGGGCATCCAGAATCAGGTAACCACCGTTGGCCCGGTGCAGGGAGCCGGCGCGGATCAGGGTGAAGTCTGTGTACAGGTTGCCCTGGTGGGCCCGGTGTTCAATCTGCCCGGTCAGGTGCTGGTGATTGGGCAGATCTTCATACACCACCGGGGCGCCGCGGGTTTCCGCATTGTCCACCAGCAGGTTCACCCGATACCGGTTCAGCAAGCCGGCGGGCGCACCGTTCTCGTTATCCTGGAAGGCCTCGGCATGTTCAACCACGTCTTCCCGTACCGCGTCCAGGTGGGCCACCACCGCAGGCACGTGTTGCCACTTTTCACGCAATTCACCAATCGGACCGCCAAGGGTGAGCTGCACCATTTCTTCGTTGAGCTGGTGTATCCGCTCCCGCACTTCCTTGCGCAGCCGTGGCACGTGCTGAATGGCCTGCTGAAGCTTCTTCTGCAGGTCTTCCACCTTGGCTTCAACCAGCTTCTTCTCGTCATCAGAGAATTTTTTGTACTCATCCGGCTCGATCACCTCGCCATTACGCATGGGCGCAAAGGTAAAACCGGCGGGGGTGGTGATCATGGCAATGTTATTGGCGTTCGCCTCTTCCTGAATGGCGAACAGGCCCTTTTGCTGGCGCCGGGTGACTTCTTCCTGCAGTTCCTGGATTCGGGCCTGGTATTCCTCGCTCTCGAAGGTAGCGGGAATAGCAGGTTTCAGCTCGTTGGCCAGGTCGTTCATGTCACTTTTGAACTTGCGACCCTCGCCCGGAGGCAACTCGATGGCGCCAGGCTTGTCTGACTGCTGGAAGTTGAACACATGGCACCAGTCAGACGGCACCGGCTTACCGGCGGCGTGATTAGCCAGAAACCGCTTCACCAATTCATGCTTGCCTGCCCCCGAGGGCCCCAGTACAAACAGGTTAAAACCACTGGCGGCCATACTGGCCCCGAACTCCAGGGCACGAAGCACCCTGTCCTGGCCAAACGGCAGTTCCAGGTCGTCCAATGCTTCCGTGGTGTCGAAATCCAGCCTTTCAGGCGGACAGCGGTGGTAAATCTGGTCCTCGGTTAACGCCGCAGGTACAGCCATTCTTGCTCCTTAAGATTGCTTGCCTTCAAGTTTATCCTGGGTTCGTAACTCAAAATCGCTGGCATCGTGTCGTTCATAAAGCTGGGACGACAGCTCGCCCCAGGCCCGGTTGACCATCCGGCCACGCTGTACTGCCGGGCGCTTGGCCACCTCATTGGTCCAGCGCAGTACGTTGGTATAAGTATGGGCTTCCAGGAATTCGGCCGCCTCATACACGGTATTTTTCACCAGCGAACCGTACCACGGCCATACCGCCATATCGGCGATGGTGTACTCGTCGCCGGCAATATACTGGTTATCCGCCAGCTGCCGGTCCAGCACATCCAGCTGGCGCTTCACTTCCATGGTGTAGCGATTGATGGGGTATTCGTACTTTTCCGGGGCATAGGCATAGAAATGCCCGAAGCCACCGCCCAGAATCGGTGCACTGGCCATCTGCCAGAACAGCCAGTTCATGGTTTCTGTGCGCCGGGCCCGCTCCGTTGGCAGGAAGGCACCAAACTTCTCCGCCAGGTAAAACAGGATAGAACCTGATTCAAACACCCGCACGGCCGGGTCTTCACTGCGGTCCAGTAACGCGGGGATCTTGGAATTCGGGTTAACGTCTACAAAGCCGCTGCTGAATTGATCCCCCTCCATAATCTGGATCAGCCAGGCATCGTATTCGGCTTCCCTGATGCCCTTCTCCAGCAACTCCTCGAACATGATGGTGGCTTTAACACCATTCGGCGTGGCCAGGGAGTAAAGC
>CAYUNQ010000223.1:2998-3711 GCA_964446185.1 uncultured Marinobacter sp.
CTGAAAAGGATGCTCGCCCACGGGCAGCTCTTTGTCGTGGGCGGGGCCGGCAATCGGGCGATTGATGCTGGCAAACCTGCCGCCGTTGCCCTGCTCCCATTTCCAGACTCTCGGAGGCGTGTAAGTCGGATCACTCATCGGTTGTTTCTCCCCGTTGCGTTAAGACATTGCTGGCATGACTGTAACTGAATCCGGCACCGGAAAGCACCCGTGCCAGATTCATGACTGCGCCGGATCAATTTTTCATCCTGGCCATGAACTATACTCCGCTCAACAAACAATGGCTTACAACGGAAGGAACCATGCCGCCTGCCGCCCCTGGGAACCAACCTGTTTTCCACACTGCCAACCTCACCAAGACCTACCACCAGGGCGAGGTAGAAGTGCATGCCCTGCGGGGTGTGAATCTGGATCTTTACCCCGGTGAGCTGGTGGTGATGCTGGGTGCATCCGGCTCTGGCAAATCCACCCTGCTGAACATTCTTGGCGGCCTGGATGTGCCCACCAGCGGTGAAGTGAGCTACCTGGACACCGATCTGGCCCGGGCCACCGACAAAGAACTCACCCGCTACCGCAGGGACTACGTCGGTTTCGTGTTCCAGTTCTACAACCTGATCCCGAGCCTGACTGCACGGGAAAACGTGGTCGCCGTCACCGAGATCGCCCGCAACCCGATGGATCCGGATGCAGCCCTCGAGTTGGTGGGGCTGGCC
>CAYUNQ010000224.1:0-625 GCA_964446185.1 uncultured Marinobacter sp.
CGATTCTGGAAGACACCGGTCTTGCTCCGGAGCATCTGGAGCTGGAGCTGACCGAAGGCATCCTGATGAAAGACAGCGAAGGGGCCATTGATATCCTCAATGCCCTGAACGGCAAGGGTGTGATCACCCTGGCCCGGGAAATGGGGCTGAACGTGGTAGCCGAAGGCGTGGAAACCCAGGAGCAGTTTTGCTACCTGAAGAGCCATGGTTGCGAGAGCTTCCAGGGCTACTATTTTGCCCGGCCCATGTTGTTCGAGGACCTGGTGCAGTGGATTGGAAAAACCGGGTAAGCCGGCTGGCGGTGGCCTAGCCGGCCAGGCGGCTGTAAAAGCCCTCAATGCGTGACAGGGCATTGTCGACGGCCCGGGAATAGCGTTTCTGGTCCAGGCAGTAACTGAACTGAACGCTCACCCGGAAGCCGGTGCGCCATGGCTGGCAGCGGACAACCCGGGCCGCCACGCGGGGTTCGTTAATGTATTTGCCGCGGATTTGCAGGTACAGGCGGGCGCCGGGTTCAACCGGCCGGGGGCACTGAACCGCCATACCGTAGCGATTCATATCCAGGCAGGTGACCGCCACCGGGTTCTTGCCGCGGCCGAAGAAACCGCGCTCACTGAGCTGCACG
>CAYUNQ010000224.1:635-3688 GCA_964446185.1 uncultured Marinobacter sp.
GCAGCGGACCCGGCGAGTATACAAAACGGCTGAAAAAAGAAGGTGTGAAGGTACTGTTCCGACCTCTGCAGCCCAGTGTTGCCACGGCCAAAGAAGCCGCGCTCGCTGAGCTGTACGCTCAGGCAGGTGGCGGGAAACCGTTCCTTGATTCGGCGATCTGAGGGCTTACTTGCCATGGCTGCATCCACTGTCTTTTTGTCTTTGTTGTTTCCGGAAGCCATCCGGACCCTCAAGTGTAGCCAGCACCGGGTTGTCTGAAAATTGATCAGCATGAAAAGTGTGACCGGCGTCTCACCCGGCAGTCGCTCCGGCCTGATCGGATAAAACCGGAACCGGTAGGCGACAGTCTGTCTGGCAAACACTACAATGGCGGGTTCAAAACCATTCAAAACGATGTCGACGGGAAGCAAACTTGAAGTCATTGCCGCTGCACCAACTCTACAAATCCTGTGTTCTGAAAGAGCTGCCATTCAAAACTACCCGGCAACTGGAGCCGCTGGCTGAGATCGTCGGCCAGAACCGTGCCCAGGAAGCCGTGCGTTTTGCACTGGCCATGCCCCACGGTGGTTACAACGTATATGCGGTAGGCCGGAACGGGTTGGGCAAGCGCACCATGATGCTGCGCTACCTGGAGCACCATGTAGACACCGAGCAGCAAAGCCATGACTGGTGTTACGTGGCCAATTTCGAAGAGCCCCGTAACCCGAAGTTGCTGAAGCTGCCCTCGGGCAAGGGCACCCAGCTGAAGCAGGACATGGAAAAGCTGATGGCCCGGCTGGTGAAGATGATTCCCCAGACCTTCGAGGGCGACAGTTTTCTGGAGCGTGCCGAGCAGCTGAAGAACGACTACGTCAAACTGCAGGAAGACGAGCTAGATAAGGTGGCCTCCCAGGCCAAGCGTAAAAAAGTACGCTTGACCCTGAGCACGCCTGGCGGGTACCGGCTGATGGCCATGAACGGCGAAGAGCCCCATACCGCAGAAAGTTTCCAGGCGCTGACCCAGGAGCAGCGGGACAAGTTTGAAGAGGTCATCAACAAGCTCGAGAAGAGGCTCCGGCAGGTGCTTCGAAAGCTGGCGGACTGGGAGCAGGAGTATTCTGAAAAACAGCAAGCCCTGAACCAGGAAACCCTGGAGGGCATCTCTGGCCACCAGATTGACGAATTGGTAGCGAAGTATCGTGAGCTGCCGGATGTGATGGCCTACCTGGAAGCCGTTCGCAAAGACCTCGCCGACAACCTGGATATCTTCCTGGAAGATGATGAAGAGCAGGCGGCCATTGCCTACGCTTCGCTCGACAAGAAAACCCCGCGCCGTTACCAGGTCAACGTGCTGGTGCACCAGACCAGCAACGAAGTACCCGTGGTGGTGGAAGATAACCCCACCTACCACAATCTGTTCGGTTACGTGGAAAACGTCACCTACAAGGGCACGGTGTTTACTGACTTCTCGCTGATTCGCCCCGGCAGCCTGCACAAGGCCAACGGTGGTTACCTGCTGATGGATGCCATCAAGGTACTGGAGCAGCCCTTCGTGTGGGATGGCCTGAAGCGGGCGCTGCGCTCCCGTACCCTTCAGATCAACTCCCTGGAGCGGGAACTGACCCTCTCCGGGACGATTTCCATCGAGGCGGAATCGGTGCCGCTGGATGTGAAAATTGTCCTGTTCGGCGATCGGGAAACCTGGATGCTGCTGCAGGAATACGATTCCGAGTTTGCCGAACTGTTCCGGGTAACGGCGGATTTCGAGAACGAAATGTACCGCACCACCGAAAGCCAGCTGCAGTACGCCAAGTTTATTGCCAGCCTGGTCAAGGAAAAGAAGCTGCTGCATTGTAACCACAAGGCCGTGGCACGGGTTATTGAATACAGTGCCCGCATGGCGGAGCATCAGGACAGGTTGTCGCTGCATGCGGCCAATATCGCCAACCTGCTGCGGGAGTCTGATTTCTGGGCCCGCCAGGCCGGCGCCCGCCTGATTACCGAAGTCCACGTGGAGCGGGCCCTTGAAAGCGCCCGCTACCGTGGCAGCCGTATCCGTGACGAGTTCTACGATTCCATCCGTGACGGCACCACGCTGGTGACTACCTCGGGTACCTGCGTCGGGCAGGTGAACGCGCTGTCTGTGTTATCCACCGGAGGGTTCGAGTTCGGCTTGTCCAACCGGGTAACGGCAACCTGCTACTATGGTGATGGCGACGTTATCGATATCGAGCGCGATGTGAAGCTGGGCGGAAATATCCACTCCAAGGGTGTGATGATCCTCAGCTCCTGGCTGGCGTCCCACTTTGCAGTGAATGACCCGATGCACCTGTCTGCGAGCCTGACCTTTGAGCAGAACTACGGCGAGGTGGATGGCGACAGTGCTTCGCTGGCCGAGCTGGTGGCGTTGATCTCGGCATTGTCCGGCGTGCCGGTACGGCAGGATCTGGCGATAACCGGATCAGTGAACCAGTTTGGTGAAGTTCAGCCCATCGGCGGCGTGAACGAGAAAGTAGAAGGCTTCTTTGCCACCTGTGAGCTCAAGGGCGGATTGACCGGTACCCAGGGTGTGATCATCCCGGAAACCAACGTCCAGAACCTGATGCTCGACAGCGAAGTGGTGCAGGCGGCCCGCAATGGCAAGTTTGCGGTATACCCGGTCAGCCGGGTGGAAGAGGCCGTTACCCTGCTGCTGGGCAAGCCCGCTGGCAAGGCGGATGGCAAAGGCCGGTATCCGAAGCAGAGTGTTTTTGGCATTATTCAGCAGCGGCTTGAGAAAATGCGAGAACATGAACGGCAGGAACACGCACGGGACGAACACAAAGACCCGTCCATCCACTGACCGGGACCATAATAAAACGGACAGGAGAATAGAGATCCATGACTGATATCCAGCAAACTGTGTACGTGGTGGAGGACGACGAAGCCGTCCGCGACTCCCTGGAGTTGTTGCTGAAATCCGATGGCAAGCCGGCGAAGACCTACGAAAGCGCGAATGCCTTTCTTAAAGACTACTCCGATAAGATGGCCGGCTGCATTGTGCTGGATATCCGTATGCCGGGTATGGACGGCAT
>CAYUNQ010000225.1:0-273 GCA_964446185.1 uncultured Marinobacter sp.
TCACCAGGTACGGCCCCATCACCAGGTAATCCAGCGCCCCCTGCAAGAAGGCCCTGACGGCATCTTCCGGGCTACTGACAATCGGCTCTTCGTGCATGTTAAAGCTGGTATTAATCAGGCTCGGAATGCCACTGAGCTTTTCGTACTCTTTCAGGATGTCGTAGTAACCCGGGTTAACTTCACGACGGATCAGTTGCGGCCTGGCCGTGCCGTCTACATGCACTGCTGCCGGACAGTTTTCCCGCATAAACTCGGTGCAGTCGAAGGTGATGG
>CAYUNQ010000225.1:283-3678 GCA_964446185.1 uncultured Marinobacter sp.
TGTTCTGCGCCTTTGATGTTGTGGTAGCAACTCTCCCTTGCTTCGAACAGGGTCACAGGGGCAAAGGGCATGAACTCGGTGCGGCCCAGCCGTTTGTTCAGCCACTGGTTCACTTCCGGCTCCCGGGCGTGATACATGATGGAGCGGTTGCCCAGCGCCCTCGGGCCATATTCCATGCGGCCATCAAAGCGGGCGACCACCTGGCCACTGTGGATCAGCGCAGCCACCTCCGCCGCCAGGTGCTCTGGCCGGGAGAAGCTCAGGCCCTCTGCCTTCAGGGCCTTTTCGAGTTCTGCCTCCGGATAGTCCGGGCCGAAATAAGCGCTGGGAATAGAGGGTTTAACACCCCCCGGCCAGCTGTGATAAAGCGCCGCGCCGGTGCCACAGCCGCCATCGCCCATGTTCGGGTATACAAAGATGTGATTAACACCCTCAATCTCGAACAACCGCTGGTTCAGCTTAACGTTGGCCGTAACCCCACCGGACAACACCAGGGTGTCGATACCGGTTTTCTGAACCCAGTGTCGGACGTAATTGCAGGCCACCTGCTCCAGTACGTACTGGTATGCCGCAGCCACGTCGATCTTCGGGAACCGGCTGGCGAGGTAACGGGAGAAATACACGTTATTGGCCTCATAGATGCGGAAGTCCCCGGGTATTTGCTGAATCCGGTTTAGCAGGATGTCCCCCAGGATGGACGGATCACCGTAGGAGGCCAGCCCGACAATCTTGCCTTCATGCCGGCTGGGCTTGAAGCCGAGGCTGGAGGTGACATGCTCATACAGTGTGCCAAGGGAGTTCGGGAACGGCAGGCCGTGCAGGCGTTTGATCTTGCCGTTACTGGCCTCGCTGATGGAGCCGGCGAGCCCCGAGCCGTAGCCATCCAGGGTCACACACAGGGCGCGGTCAAACCCGCTGCACAGGAAACTGTTGGCGGCGTGGGACAAGTGGTGATCCATACGTTTGACCGGTTTGGCCCAGCCATTTCGGGCCAGCCCGTTATTAAGATCCTGCTCCCAGCGTTTGAAACTCTCGGTGGCCGCCTCGCCCCACTGGCGCGACGCCTTGATCGCTGCATTATTGGAAGCCAGTTTCTGGGCCCCGGCCATGCTGTAGAACGAGCTGTGCAGAAAGCTTTTTTCCATGATGGCATTGGGGTGTTCAAGGCCATGAATGGGCTGGTTGCGGTCCGGCACTTTCTCCAGCGCCTCTTTTACCTGCCGGCTCAAGTCCGTGGGCTGAAAGCCCTTAATAAAGGCTTTCTCGTCTTCCAGGTTTTTGTGGAATAGCTTCTGTTCGTTTTCCCAGGTGAGAAACGGATAGCACACCAGGTCAAAATCCTGCAGTTGCAGGCCGGTGTATTCCAAGGCTGCCTCCAGCGCCAGCTGGGGAAAGCCGTCCTGCTGCTTGGTGCGGGAAAAACGCTCTTCCCCTGCAGCAAACAGGATTTCACCATCTTCAACAATGGCAACGGTTGAATCCTTGTCCAGGGGGGAAATCCCGAGAACTTTCATGCCATGCTCTCCATAAGGGTGCGCAGACGAGTTGGCGTGGTCGCCTTGCCGCCCAGATCGTTAAAGAAAAAATCGAAATATTGCCGGAAGCTCGCCAGAAACTGCTCCAGCTGCTGTTCATCCTGAACGTAAGTGGTGTTGCCGGGCACGACACTCGGGCTGTGGAAGCTCCAGGTGAAGGTGCGCACCCCTTGTTGGTAGAGCGCTTTGGTCAGTTTGATGTGTTCGGCCGGGGTAAAGCCCTCCGGCGACAGCATCAGCCGGTCAACGGCACCCATCCGGGACAAAATGCCCGGCGCCTTGAAGCGGGTCATTCGGGTTGCCAGCTCATACAACGGCACTGCCGCGGGCCTGGCCCAGCCAATAAATCCGCCGGTACAGGGGATTTCCAGCAAGGGTTGCCGTGCCGGCCCGAACCAGAATGGCCGGGCGTCAAAACGGCGATAATCCGGGCCCCCATCGGCGCGGGAATCCAGCGGCGGACAAACAGACAGGTCGATACTGAAGCCCAAATCCCTGAGTATCTGCCCGGTATTGGGGCCGAAACCGTAGCGCCCAGCCTTATAGGCCACGGGAGCCGCACCCAGGTTCTGGTGAATGGTTTCTTTCAGAACCGTCAGTTTTTCACGTTCGAGTGATTCCGGCAGGTTGCCCGGATAGGTATTTGGCCGGTTAATCTCCTCACGCTTGGGGGGGTTGACCCAGGGGTGCAGGTGGGCACCAATTTCACACAGGCCCTGCTCCGCATATTCCCGGAGCTTCCGGTACCCCTGTACCTTGCTGGCAATGGGGTAATCGATCACGTAGCAGGGTTGAATACCGTAGTCGTTGAAGATGTCTTGCACCCGGTCGATACAATCCATCGCCGTCACCCGGTCTTCAAATGCGTCCGGATCGGCGTTCCAGTCAAACTCTTCCTCGGTATCGACCACCACCAGTAATTGCGGCGGTGTTTCCGGTGGTAGCTCGATGTAGCGTTTGTTGTCGAACATGATTCCCTTCTGCCCGTTCTATAGTTCAGCGTATCGCCGTGAGATTGAAGTCTTTGGCGATAAACATCCGCACGCCGTACTGTTCCTCGTCCCCATTGTCCGCTTTGCGCCGGACCCAGCTCTGGCGCAACTGCACCCCCATGCGCACGTCTTCCGCCAGCCGGCGGCTAACGCCAAGAATCAATTGGTGTCTCTGTTGCTCAATACGCCCGGTTTCAAAGCCGGAATCCGCCTGCCAGCTGTAGGAGGCCGTCAGCTGGTGCAGGTTTGTGATATCCACGCCCAGATTCAGGGCCGCCCCGTAGTTATAGGTGGTTGCGCCGGAAAGCTCGGATTCCAGTCGTTCAACCTGGGCGACAGAACTGAAGCTGCACACATCACACAACTTGCTGGTGTTGTGGGAAACCAAAACCGCATCACTCACCACCAGCTCCCGGAGTTCGATGGTGTCTGGCAGGAAGGCAAATTGGGGCGGAAGGTTCAGCGACAAATCCGTCGTGCTATCTGACAAACGCCGGTTGTACTCCAGGGAAGTACTGGATTCCGGCCCAACCCAGGTTCGATTAAGGTGGCCGGTCATGGCATCGCTTTCACGGGTAGCCTGCCCCGGATAATCGGCTTCTGACCAGCTTTTGCCTGCGCCAATACTGAAAAAACCGCTCTCCAGATTCAGGCTGTAATTCAGCTCGGCATTGTCGATGGTAGTGTCCACGCCATCTTCATCCGCCCAGCTCCTGCGGGCGGTCAGTCCAGCAGAGGAGCGCTCGGTTAACCGGCGCGAAAAATCTGCAGTAACAGTCTGGGATTCAGAATTATTGAGGTCACCACTGCCGTAGCTTTTCCCGGCCTGCGCGGCAAACCTCAGGGAAGAGACCTCACCCGGGTGAAA
>CAYUNQ010000226.1:0-3653 GCA_964446185.1 uncultured Marinobacter sp.
GAAGCCATGGCCCAGCTGGCGGGCATTCTCGGTTTTGTGACTGTAGAACGGAAACCGTCGGATGGCGTGATACAATACCTGGCTGGTTCCAGCAAGGCGCGCTTCAAGCGCCCTGTGCTGCCGGGAGACCGCATGGAGATGGAGGCCGAAGTTGTTTCCGTCAAGCGTGGTATCTGGAAATTCGATTGCCGGGCACTCGTTGATGGCGAAGTGGTGTGCGTGGCAGAAATCATGACCGCTGAGAGAGAAGTTTGATGGCGACAAATGACTGGTCGGGTGTCCATCCTCAGGCGATTGTAGACCCGTCAGCCAAACTGGCGGAGAACGTAACCGTAGGCCCCTGGAGTTACATTGGCCCCGGTGTGGAGATCGGTGAAGGTACCGAGATTCTCTCCCACGTGGTGGTTAAGGGCCCGACGGTGATTGGTCGCAATAACCGTATTTTCCAGTTTTCCAGTATCGGTGAAGAGTGCCAGGACAAGAAATACGCTGGCGAACCCACCACCCTGGTCATTGGCGACAACAATGTGATCCGTGAAAACTGCACCGTCCATCGCGGTACCGTGCAGGACCGCGGCGAAACCCGCATTGGCAACGGTAACCTTTTGATGGCCTATGTGCATGTGGCTCACGACTGCATCGTTGGCGACAACACTATCCTGGCCAACTGCGCCACCCTCGCTGGCCATGTGACCGTGGGTGACCACGCCATTCTGGGCGGTGGCACCATGGTGCACCAGTTCTGCCATATTGGCCCCCATAGCATGGCAGCAGGTGGCAGCATCGTACTCAAAGACATTCCGGCTTATGTGATGGCGTCCGGACAGTCGGCCCAGCCTCACGGCATGAATGTGGAAGGTCTTAAGCGCCGCGGTTTCAGCAAAGAAGTGCTGATGGCCCTGCGCCGCGCCTACAAGGTGGTTTACCGTCAGGGCCTGACCACCGAGCAGGCGATTGAAGAGCTGGAGAAGTCCTTCAATGACGTGCCGGAAGTTCGCCCGCTGATTGACTCGCTCCGGGGAGCGGATCGCGGCATCATCCGCTGAGCCAGGAGGCCCTGGTGGCAACTGCTGAAACCGGGCAGGTCAGCTCCCGCAAGATAACCATTGCGATCATCGCCGGCGAGGCATCGGGGGATATCCTCGGTGCCGGGCTGATTCGCTCGTTGCGCAAACGCTATCCGAAAGCCCGCTTTGTGGGCATCGGTGGCGATGAAATGATCGCCGAAGGTTTTCATTCGCTGGTGCCGATGGAGCGGCTTTCGGTGATGGGGCTGGTGGAAGTGCTGGGTCGCATTCGCGAACTGTTCAGTATTCGTGCCCGCCTGCTGGATTACTTCTTCACCACGCCGCCGGATGTGGTCATCGGTATCGATTCCCCGGATTTCACCCTGGCTATCGAACGCCGCTGCCGGGAAGCCGGCATCCCCTCGGCTCATTACGTAAGCCCCTCGGTGTGGGCCTGGCGCCAGAAGCGGATCTTCAAGATCGCCAAGTCGGTCGACCTGATGCTCACCCTGTTTCCCTTCGAAGCTCGTTTCTACGAAGAGCACAATGTGCCGGTGGCCTTTGTTGGGCATCCGCTGGCCGACCGCATCCCCATGCGACCAGACACAGACGCGGCCCGCAAGGCGCTTGGGCTGAGCCTGGACCAACCGGTGCTGGCGATATTGCCGGGCAGCCGGGGTGGTGAAGTCGAGCGCCTTGGCACCCTGTTTCTGGAAGCCTCCCGCTGGCTGCAGGAGCGCCGCCCGGATATCCAGCTGGTGATTCCCTGCGTTAACAGGGACCGGGAGAAGCAGGTGCAGGGCCTGGTAGAGGCGCTGGAGGTGAAGCTGCCGGTTACCCTGGTGCGAGGTCGCTCGCGGGAAGTGATGGCGGCCAGCGATGTGGTGTTGCTGGCATCCGGCACCGCAACGCTCGAGGCCATGCTGCTTAAGCGGCCCATGGTGGTGGGCTACCGGTTGAGTAATCTCAGCTACAAATTGCTGTCCCGCCTGGTGAAAGTGCCCTGGGTGGCCCTGCCCAACCTGCTGGCCCAGAAAGGCCTGGTGCCCGAGCTGTTGCAGGATGACGCCACGCCGGAAACCCTGGGTGCGGCGGTGCTGGAGCGGATGGAAAACACCGAAGAGCGCGAGCACCTGCAACAAGCCTTCACCGAGCTGCACGAAAGCCTGCGCCAGAATGCCGACGAGCGTGCCGCCATCGCCATTTCCGAACTGCTGGAGCGCCCGCGCTGATGGCCGCAAAAGACCTGCCTCCGTTTGAGTGCAGCTACAAAGGCCGCTTGCTGGCCGGGGTGGATGAAGTGGGCCGCGGCCCGTTGATCGGCGCGGTGGTGACCGCGGCTGTAATACTGGACCCCGAACGGCCTATCGAAGGCCTGGCGGATTCCAAAAAGCTCACCGAGAAGCGCCGCCTGAAGCTGTACGACGAGATCCTCGAAAACGCCGCGGCGTGGAGCCTGGGCCGGTGCGAAGCTGCCGAAATCGACCAGATCAATATCTACCAGGCCACCATGCTGGCCATGACCCGTGCCGTGGAGGGCTTGGCCATCCAGCCTGAATACGTTCTGGTAGATGGCAACCGCTGCCCGAAATGGCGTTGGCCTTCTGAGCCAGTGGTTAAGGGTGATAGCCGGGTAGCAGCTATCAGTGCGGCATCCATTCTCGCCAAAGTTACCCGGGACCGGGAAATGGAAGCGCTGGAGCAGCAATACCCGGGCTATGGCCTGGCCCGGCACAAAGGTTATCCCACCCCCGTGCACCTGGAAGCGCTGAGGCGGTTAGGTGTTACGCCGCAGCACCGGCGGTCGTCCCGTCCGATTTGTTTGAAGGTATCAATTAAGGCTGAATGATATGGCGCTTGGATCACCGAAACTGAGCATGACGGTGTTAATGACGCCGGATAAGGCGAACTTTTCAGGCAATGTACACGGCGGCACGCTGCTGAAATACCTGGATGAAGTGGCTTACGCCTGCGCCAGCCGGTATGCCGGCCAATATGTGGTTACGCTGTCGGTCGATCAGGTGATGTTTCGCCAGCCCATCCATGTCGGGGAGTTGGTTACCTTTCTGGCCAGTGTGAATTACACCGGCAATACTTCCATGGAGGTGGGCATCAAAGTCATCACCGAGAACATCCAGGAGAAACTGGTCCGGCATACCAATAGCTGCTTTTTTACCATGGTGGCGGTGGATGAGGCCGGCCATCCGGTGAAGGTGCCCAAGCTCGAGCCGCAAACCGATGAAGAAATCCGTCGCTTTGCAAATGGCCAGCAGCGTCGGGAGATTCGTGCAGAATTAACCGAGCGCTATAAGGCGCTTAAAACCGGGTAAGTGCAGGCTGGTATGGCTGTTTTGCGGTCTGTTTCGTCATTACAGCGGTGCATCACTCGAAAATAATCCGATCCCGGCCCTGGTATCCGAGATTGAGGGCTTTTCCCCAGTGATGCACGCCAGTTGGAGCGAGTTTCTTGCCAGAAATTGGCACACATAGGGCACGGAGAAAATTTCAGGATCAGAAAACAAAAAAGGCAGACCAGTAAGTAACTGATCTGCCTTTCTTTTTTATGGTAGCGGGGGCAGGATTCGAACCTACGACCTTCGGGTTATGAGCCCGACGAGCTACCAGACTGCTCCACCCCGCATCAAA
>CAYUNQ010000227.1:0-3620 GCA_964446185.1 uncultured Marinobacter sp.
TGGTGCGCCAGGCACCACTTGGCCATGATGGAGCCACCGCGGGACACGATGCCGGTGGTGCGCTTGGCGGTCAGCGGCACGTGATGGAGCCGCACGCCGGCGTGGATGGTGAAGTAGTCTACGCCCTGTTCTGCCTGCTCAATTAACGTGTCCCGGAAGATTTCCCAGGTCAGGTCTTCGGCCACGCCGCCGACTTTCTCTAACGCCTGGTAAATTGGGACCGTACCAATCGGCACCGGCGAGTTGCGGATGATCCACTCGCGGGTTTCGTGGATGTTCTTACCGGTGGACAGGTCCATCACGGTGTCGGAACCCCAGCGGATACCCCAGGTCAGCTTCTCGACTTCATCTTCAATGGACGAGGTGACCGCCGAGTTGCCGATGTTGCCGTTGATTTTCACCAGGAAGTTACGGCCGATGATCATCGGCTCGGTTTCCGGGTGGTTGATGTTGGCGGGAATAATCGCCCGGCCCCGGGCCACTTCGTCGCGAACAAACTCGGGTGTGATCTCCGGCGGCAGGCTGGCACCGAAGGACTGGCCGGGGTGCTGGTCCGCCAGCAGGCCATTGGCCCGGGCTTCCTGCAACTTCATGTTTTCCCGGATGGCGACGTATTCCATTTCCGGGGTAATAATGCCCTGGCGGGCGTAATGCATCTGGGACACGTTCTTGCCCGGCTTCGCCCGCAGGGGTTTACGCTCATCCATAAAGCGCAGCGGGTCGAGCTGGGGATCTTTCATGCGGCGGCGGGTGAATTCGGAGGTGTAGCCTTCCAGTTGCTCTACATCGCCCCGTTCGGCAATCCAGGCGGCACGAACCGGCGGCAAGCCCTTACGCAGATCGATAGTGGCTTCCGGGTCTGTGTAGGGGCCGGAGGTATCGTACACCACCACGGGCGGGTTCTTTTCGCCGCCCATTTCAGTGGGAGTGTCGCCCACGGTAATTTCCCGCATTGGCACCCGCAGATCGGGCCGGCTACCCTGCACGTAGATTTTTCGTGAGCTTGGTAATGGTTTGATTGCTGCGGAGTCTACTTTTGCGGAGTCGCTGAGGTATGCTGGTAAGTCCGTCATGATCTGATCCCGTTGAGTTTGAGGTCGGGTCGCGTATGACGGAGCTATGCCAGATTTACCCAATTAGGGCGCTCTGACATAGTTCGCACGGTCTTAATCCCTACGCCGGTATTATCCGGATCAGGTCGCGGGTTCTGCGTTGCAATCTCAGCCGATCGCCGGTTTATGGCGAATCAGCACCCCGTCAAGACGCGATTCTGAATTGGTTTGCCCACAAAATACGTGGACTTAGCAAGTCTAGAGACGGGAACGATTATTGTCCATAATGGTCAACCAATACCTTTGGGTCATTGCCGGGCAGATTCCCGGAGTCAGTATTTCAGGAGAACCGATGAAAAAGCGTTTACTTCCAGGATTGATCACCCTGCTCGCAGCCCAGCCTGCGTTTGCTCTGGATCTGATGGAAACCTACGAAAAAGCCCTGTCTTACGACTCCGGCATTGCCTCTGCCATGGCACAGTTCCAGGCCCAGCAGGCCGCCAGTGATGTGAGCAAGAGTTCTTTGTTGCCGCAGATTGGTGCGTTTGCTGAAGGCAGCCACGTCTCGGCAGACCCGAAGCGGGGGAGCGCCACGAACAACCGCCCGTTCAGCTACGGTGTACAACTGACTCAACCCATCTTCCGCGCTGATAACTGGTTCCGCTACGACGCCAGCCAGTTCCAGACCGAAGCCGCCCAGGCCCAGTACAACCTGGCCCAGCAGCAGCTGATCCTGGATGTGGCTACCGCCTATTTCAACGTGTTGCGCGCTCAGGACACGGTAACCACCGCTCGTGCCACAGAAGCAGCAATCCAGCGCCAGTACGAACAGGCTCAGGAACGTTTTGATGTCGGCCTGATTGCCATTACCGAAGTGTACGAAGCCCGCGCCAGCTACGACGACAGCAAAAGCCAGCGCATTGCCGCCGAGAACCAGCTGAACGTAGCGCGTGAGCAACTGGCCCGCCTGACCGGCGAATACGCGGAAGACCTGGAAAACCTGCGGGAGAACTTCCCACTGGGCCGTCCGGAGCCGATGAATCCGAATGCGTGGGAAACCACTGCCCTGGAGCAGAACTGGGCGATTCAGTCTGCCATGTATCAGCTGAATGCGAGCGAGGCCAACCTGAAAGTGGCCAAGTCTGGCCATATGCCTACGCTGGATCTGGTCGCATCTTACAGCGAGACTGATATTCACGGTCGCGATGCGCCGGGCCAGTTTGAAGGTTCTCAAGGCGTGATCGGCCTACAGCTGAACGTTCCCCTGTACATGGGCGGTGGCACCGAAGCCGGCGTGCGCCAGCAGCGCTCACTGGTGACCGTGGCCGAGCAGGACCTGAACACCACACGCCGGGATGTACGGGTGAACACCCGCAGCCTGTTCCTGACCGTGAATAACAACGTGGAAACCGCGTCGGCCCTTGAGCAAACCATCATCTCCCGCCGCAGCGCACTGGATGCAACCCGCGCCGGCTATGATGTGGGCACCCGGAACATCGTGGAAGTGCTGGATGCTGAACGCGCCTACTACGTGGCCCTTCGGGATTATGCCAACGCCCGGTATGACTACGTGATCAACACCCTGCAACTGAAGCAGGCCGCCGGCACCCTGAGCCCGCAGGATCTGATTGACCTGAACAACTGGCTCAGCGAAGGCGCCCGGGGCATTGAAGCCCTGGCCGAAGAAGAGCAGACCCTGGACGATCCAACCCAGTAATCAGACTGACCCGAAGCAAAGACCGGAGCGCTGGCTGCAGCGCTCCGGTTTCCTCCTGAGCGGCGTTACAAACGCTCGATGATGCCTTCAACCACCTTATCCAGCGCACCCCGGTTCCGATTAACCACCGCCAGAGCCTTTGCCCCACAGGCCAGACGCGCATCACTGTCGGCCATCAAACGGCTCACAGCCTTTGCAAGATCGTCACTACCCTGAACCAGGTGCACACCGCCATCGTCTTGCAGGCGCTGAAAAATCGTCTCGAAATTGAACACATGTGGGCCCGAAAACACTGGAATACCCCAGACCGCTGGCTCCAGCGGGTTATGCCCGCCACGCTCAATCAGCGAGCCACCCACAAAGGCGATATCGCTGGCGCCGTAAAGCATCATCAGCTCTCCCATGGTGTCGCCAAGATACACCTCCGCACCAGCGGGAGATGCTCCTGTTGACCGGCGAACCACGGAAAAGCCCTCGCCTTGAGCCATCTCAGCTACCGAATCAAACCGCTCCGGATGCCGGGGCACAATGATGAGTAAGGCATCGGCGTGCTGAACCAGAATCTGGCGATGAGCCGCCAGCAATTGCTCGTCTTCTCCGGTGTGGGTGCTGCCGGCAATCCAGACGGGGCGCTCACCCAGGGATTTTCGGAAGCTGACAGAGGCCGCACGGACATCATCAGGAATATCCGCATCGAATTTTACGCTGCCGGTGACCTCAACATTCCCCGGAGCCACTCCGATGCGGCGAAACCGCTCTGCGTCTTTTTCGGCTTGCGCAGCCACCCAGCTGATGCTTTTGATAATAGGTGCTGCCACGCCCCGAACCCGTTCATACCCCCGGGCAGATCG
>CAYUNQ010000228.1:0-3612 GCA_964446185.1 uncultured Marinobacter sp.
CAGCTGTGCAAGGTGGCCCCGAACTCGCCCCTGTACCACATGGAAGATGTGCACCGCGCCGGCGGCATCATGGGCATCCTGGGTGAGCTGGAGCGCGGCGGCCTGATCAACACCGACCTGCCCACCGTCCACAGCAAGACCATGAAAGAAGCCCTGGAAGTGTGGGACATCATGCGCTCCCCGACGCCAGAGGTCGTGGAATTCTACAAGGCCGGCCCGGCCGGCATTCCCACCCAGACCGCGTTCAGCCAGAGCACCCGCTGGCCCAGCGTGGACGGCGACCGTGAGAACGGCTGTATCCGTTCGGTAGAGCACGCCTACTCTTCAGAAGGCGGCCTGGCGGTGTTGTTCGGCAACATCGCTGTCGACGGCTGCGTGGTAAAAACCGCCGGTGTTGACGAAAGCATCTACGTATTTGAAGGCAAGGCCAAGGTGTTCGAGAGCCAGGACACCGCCGTGGCCGGCATCCTGAATGATGAAGTGAAAGCCGGCGACGTAGTGATCATTCGCTACGAGGGCCCGAAGGGCGGGCCGGGCATGCAGGAAATGCTCTACCCCACCAGCTACCTGAAGTCCAAGGGGCTGGGCAAGGAGTGCGCCCTGCTGACCGACGGCCGCTTCTCCGGCGGCACCTCCGGCCTGTCCATCGGCCACGCCTCACCGGAGGCGGCAGCCGGCGGCGCGATCGGCCTGATCGAGGATGGCGACACCATTCTGATCGACATCCCGAAACGCACGATCAATGTGCAGCTCAGCCATGAAGAGTTGGAGCAGCGCCGCGAGGCGCGGGATGCCAAGGGCTGGAAACCGGAAAACCCCCGTCCGCGGAAGGTGTCAGCAGCCCTGAAGGCCTATGCCCTGTTAGCCACCAGTGCCGACAAAGGCGCCGTGCGGGACTTGTCCAAGCTGGACTGACCACCGCAGCCAGAACCAAAAAGCCCGCCCGGCAGCATACCGGGCGGGCTTTTTTATCGGTGCGATTCCTCGCTGAATTCCCGGATAAATATTCCCCAGAACGCCATAAACAGGGCCGCCACCAACGGGCCCATCACAAACCCGTTAATCCCGAACAACACAAGCCCGCCCAAGGTGGACAGCAGCACCAGGTAATCCGGCATCTTGGTATCCCGCCCCACCAGAATCGGGCGCAGCAGGTTGTCGGCGAGGCCGATCACCAGGGTACCAAAAGCAGTCAGGATTATGGCCGGCACAACATCCCCGATGGCCGCCAGATAGATGGCCGCCGGCACCCAGACAATCGCCGCACCGACGGCTGGCAGTAACGACACGATCGCCATTACCACACCCCACAACAAGGCTCCGGTAATGTCCAGGGCCCAGAAGATCAGGCCACCGAGCGCGCCCTGGATAATAGCAATCAGAAGGTTACCCTTCACGGTGGCCCGGGTGACCTCGGCAAACTTGGCAAACAGCAAACGCTCACGCTCATCCCCCAAAGGCAGCGCTTTGATCAGCAATTCCACCAGTTTCTGGCCGTCCCGCAGCAGGAAAAACGCCATATAGACCATCAGCGCCAGCCCCAGAAAGAACTGGAAAGTGTTCTGGCCAATGCCCAGAGCCTGCTTGGCCAGGAACTGGCTGCCGCCGAGAATCGCGCTAACTGCCCGGTCCCGCAGTTCGCTGAAGCTGATATCAAACTGGGCCAGAAAGGCCTGAATGGCCGGGAACGACTGGTTTACCTGATCGATGTACTCGCCTGGCCGGATTTCCCCTTCCTGAATCTTCTGGTAGATGCCCACGCCCTCGGCGATCAGGGCTGCCCCCAGAAACAGCACCGGGATGACGACAATGATCATGCAGATCAGCAGGGTGATCAGGGCATTAATAGTGGGCCGGTCCCCCAGCTTGCGCACCAGCAACTGCTGCACAGGGTGAAAAATCAGGGCAATGGCCATGGCCCAGAATATCGGCCCGAAAAAAGGCTTCATCAGCCAGATAAAGGCAAACGACACCCCGACCAGCATGGCCAGAAAGGTCCGTGTCTCAAGTTTTGCGTACATATCAAACATTCCTGAAGCAATTACGGTCCGGGAGAGCCGGTTTTCCAAAACCGCAGACTACCACGAGAACGTGGCCACTGTAGCCGGATTCGCGCTATAGTGGCAGGTTATCGAACAGCAAATAAACAGGTCATGTTGTTGGATCCGGATACCTTTACCATCGAAACCGCCCTTGAGGCTGCCACCGAACTGCAAAAGGTGCTGGCCGCCCGAACCCATCGCCGCAAAGTGATGGGACAGGATGTGCTGGTCCCGGGACAACTGGGCGAAGCCCTGCACCTGCCGCGCACCATCAGCCGCCTAGGCAGCAAACAGCACAAGCAGCGGGAGAAGGGGCTCGAAGACTTCCAGGAACTCTGGCCGACCCTGTCAGAGTTTACCCGGCGCAAGGTGACAGACCGGCTTGGCTGGTACGATCCCAAGGCACTGGACTGGGAAGACAAGCGCTCCAACCGCCGGCCAGTGGTCGACCCGGACAACTGATACGTATAACTGCCGAGCCCGCACCCGGGGCGCGGCCGCCGGCAGTCTTTGAAATGTCATATAGCGCCCCTATGGTAGGTAGATCAGGAGGAATTCTTATGACACTACATCAATATTTTCATGCCACCCTGGCCGAAGGAAGCGCCGTTCCCACACTGCTGTGCGGTCATTGCAGTTCGATTCTTTCCCGCACCCGCATTTTCAGGAACCGGGGCGATAACCACCAGGACATTCAGTGCCGCACCATTGGCCTGTGCTCGGCCGACGATTGCGGTGCCGTAAACTGCTGCGACGGCGCCTTGTCAGAGATTGAAAATGCCGAACGCCTGTTCGATATTGCGTCCTGATTCAAACGCGCAACGCACTGTTACGTAACTCAAACACACCAATTTTCCATCTGTTTTATCCTGACTGCTGAACATTGTCACCGCGACAATCGCGCAACCTATCAGTCAGGACAGTCGATGGCATGCGTATTCTGAGAACTGACGAAGCCCGCTTCGCAGGCCTCCCGGATTACCCTTTCTCCCCAAACCACCTGGATGTCGAACCGGGCCTGCGAATGCACTTCGTGGATGAGGGCCCGAAAAATGCGGCACCGGTGGTAATGCTGCACGGTGAGCCTTCCTGGTCGTACCTGTACCGGCACATGATTCCCGTGGTTGCCGAAGCCGGACACCGGGTGCTGGCGCCAGACCTTATCGGCTTCGGAAAATCCGACAAGCCAGCAGATGCCGGAGACTACACCTACGACAACCACCTGAGCTGGCTAACCCACTGGATTGAAGCGCTGGACCTGTGGAATATCACGCTGGTATGCCAGAACTGGGGCTCTTTGCTGGGCTTGCGGCTGGCCGCGGAAAACCACCGGCGCTTCAGCCGCATTATTGTCGGCAACGGCATGCTGCCCACCGGAGACTCACCGGTACCGTCTGTTTTTCGCCTGTGGAAAGCCTTTGCCAGCCACAGCCCCTGGTTTCCCGTAGCACGGATCATCCAGCTGGGTACCGAGAGAACCCTGTCCAGCGGCGAGCTGGCGGCTTATGAAGCGCCGTTTCCTGACGCCCGCTTCAAGGCCGGGGCGCGGGCCTTTCCGAAGCTGGTGCCC
>CAYUNQ010000229.1:0-2517 GCA_964446185.1 uncultured Marinobacter sp.
TGTCTCTCGCCATCACCGCCATATTTCATCCGTACAGCGTTCCGTACGAAGTGCGGCGAAGGCTGTCCGTATTCATAAACGCGCCGGTTGCCATACTTTCCGGCACACCTTCGCCACGGAACTGCTCAAGCGCGGCAATGATATCCGTACCGTACAAGACTTACTTGGCCATGCCGATTTGAGAACCACCCAGATTTACACCCACGTTTTAGGCCAGGGTTTCGCGGGCGTTCGCAGTCCGCTCGGTTGAACCATTAATCATCCAGAGGGTCTTCACGGCTTAGCCTTTCTAAATCATCGAGCGCGCCGCTGGACATTACCACTTTTCGCTTTCTGCCTGGCTCAATATCCGGTGGTATGTAGTTCTTGCGGATGTCCTGGTGCTGCTCCCCAATAAAACGCAAGGCGCTTTCTGTCTCGCGCTTGATCAGGCTTTCAACGTCTTTGTTGTTGCCTTCGATGGCTCGCAGATCTGCCAGGAATGTTCTCCAGCGGATCTTGCGCATGGCTTTTTCGTTGTGGATAACGAAGTTGACGTTGATTTCACCCGGCACGAGCGATTCATCTCGCAGGATGTAGGCATACGGCGGAGCATCTGCGATTACTTTCTGAAGGGCGAGTTCCGCATCCTGCTGGTACTGATACCAGCGCCGTCTCAATTCCTCAAGCTGTGGCTCATGGCCCCCAGCGTCCAACTGGTAATCCCATAGAAAACCGCCGTCTCTCGCTTCGCCATGATTCGGGCCTTCCACATAGGAAGAGGGAATCAATTCGTCGAGGCGGTCATCACCGGCTTCCACAACCCGGGACATCACGTAGCTGGCCGTGGATAACAGATTTCCGTATACGAACTCATCACCCATCAACAGCCGAATCCAGCGTGGATGATGAAGGGGAAAGTAACCGGGGCTCACGTAATCTTTCAGATCTTTGTGGCGCCACTCTTCCTGAAACAGGAAGTCGTCAAAATCGTAGTCGTAGAGGGTATCGAAATCCAGCAAGGTTACGCCTTCCTTCATTGACTCATTCAAATATACATAATCGTCGCCAATGCCGCTGATAAGAAGGTCTGCGGGGTTGATATCGTTAAGTTGCTGTAAGCTGAGGTTGCGCCAGGTCTCGGCGGCTTCAGTCACTGTGCAGTCGATGCCCAGAATATGCTTCAATAAAACCTGCTGCATTCGGCAACGGGCTTCCTCGCCCGCTGTGGCGCGAAAATGTTCCTGCGCTTCCTCTGTCCAACTGAAGTAGTCCGCACTGCCCGCCATTAACGCCCGTTTAGCGGCAGCGCGGATATTGCTTGTGATAGTCAGTGTCATTGTGGGCTCCCTTCCCGACATTCATAACCATTAAAAGTGTAGCACCAGAAAGGGAGCAGACTTTCAACCGAGCCTCACCACTCCAACTGAGCCCCGGTCTGGTACTCAATCACCCGCGTTTCAAAGAAGTTCTTCTCCTTGCGCAGGGTGGCCTGCTCGTCCAGCCAGGGCGAGACGTTCTTCGCCCCCGGGAACGGCTCCTCCAGCCCTACCGTGCGCGCCCTCCGGTTGGCCACAAACCGGAACTGCTCGGTGTGGTATTCCGCCGAGTAACCCATAATCGGGTCGCGCAGAATGTAGTTGGCGTAGGCCATCTCAGCCGCTTCGGATTCGTCCCACATATCGCGCACGGCTTTGGGGTCGAAACTGATGTTTTCCTCCTCCAGGATCTGGTTCACCACTTTCAGGCCGAAGGAGAAGTGCATGGCTTCGTCCCGCAGGATGTACTGCAGCTGTTCACCGGTACCGCGCATCAGGCCCCGGCGCTGAAGGGCGAAGATGGGGCTGAAGCCGTTATAGAACCAGCAGCCTTCAAACACCGCTGCGAAGAACAGGTAAGACATGATGAATTCCTGCAGGTCGTCCGGGTTGCGCAGGTTCATGTCGGAGCGCATGGCAGCGTCCAGCCGGCGGTTGGCCAGCTGGATTTTGCCGTTGATCTCCGGCACCACGCGGTAGCGGTTGTAGATCTCGCTCTGGTCCAGGTTGAGGGTTTCGATGCAGTGCTGGTAGGTCCAGGTGTGCAGGGCTTCTTCGTAAACCTGTCGGGCCTGGTAGATCTGCAGTTCCGGTGCGCTCATTTTCTCCATCACCGCCAGGCCGATGTTGCGCATGGCGAGGATGTCGGAGGTGGTGAGGTAGGCCAGTACGTTTTCGTACACGTGCTTTTCTGCCGGGGTCAGGCGGTGGTGGTAGTCGTGAACGTCCTGGGCCATGTTGACGTCCAGCGGGGTCCAGTGGTTTTTGTTGGCATTCATGAAGTATTCCCAGGCCCAGGGGTACTTGAAGGGTGCCAACTGGTTGATGTCGGTCTTGCCGTTAACAATGCGCTTATCGTGCACATTCACTGCGGCGAGCGCCGGACGGCTGCCCTGTCCAACGGCCGGGGCAGCGCCTTGCGACGCGGTGGCCTGAGGTGCCCCGGCGTCCCCTTGCGGGGCCGCCGTCGTCGGCTGCTGTACGGGCAGGTCGTCCCAAT
>CAYUNQ010000229.1:2527-3609 GCA_964446185.1 uncultured Marinobacter sp.
GTTTCGCCGTTGATGACGCGTTTGTCGTCTACGTTCACCGGCGCCGGGCCTTCGGGGTTTGCGGCTTGCGGTACGGGTTTTGATTCGTCGTCCCAGTTCAGCATGGGGGTATCCTCTTAAAGATTGTGTTGGCCACGGAAACCATATATGGATTCCGTGGCTAAAAAGTCTGTTACTGACAGGCCTCGCAGTCCGGGTCATCGATGCTGCAAACCTGCGGCTGCGGGGCAGACACCGGGGTGGTTTTTTCGGCGCCGGTGGCGCCCAGGGAGCGCAGGTAGTAGGTGGTTTTCAGGCCGCGTTCCCAGGCCAGCTGGTACAGGGCATCGAGCTTTTTGCCGCTGGGTTCGGCCATGTACAGGTTCAGGCTCTGGGCCTGGTCCAGCCATTTCTGGCGGCGGGCGGCGGCTTCTACCAGCCAGCGGGCGTCGATTTCGAAGGCGGTGGCGTAGCGGGCTTTGAGTTCGGCCGGTATGCGGTCGATCTGCTGCACGCTGCCGTCGAAGTATTTCAGGTCGTTCACCATCACGTTGTCCCACAGGCCTTGGGCCTTGAGATCCCGCACCAGTGAAGGGTTCACCACGGTGAACTCGCCGGACAGGTTCGATTTCACAAACAGGTTCTGGTACGCCGGTTCGATGGACTGGGACACGCCCACGATGTTGGAAATGGTGGCGGTGGGCGCGATGGCCATGACATTGCTGTTGCGCATGCCGTGTTTGGCGATCAGCTCCCGTATCGGGGTCCAGTCCAGGCGGCTGTCGGTGTTCAGGGACAGGTCACCGTCTTTCCTCGCCTCTTTTAAAAGAGCGATGGAGTCGATGGGCAGGATGCCCTGCTGCCACAGGGAGCCTTCGTAGCTTTCGTAGGCACCGCGTTCGCCGGCCAGGGTGGCGGAGGCGCGAATGGCGAAGTAGCTGAGCTGCTCCATGGCCACGTCGGCAAACTCCACCGCTTCCGGGCTGGTGTAAGGCAGGCCCAGTTGATACAGGGCATCCTGAAAGCCCATCAGGCCCAGGCCCACGGGCCGGTGTTTGAGGTTGGAGTTGCGCGCCTGGGGTACGGCGTAGAAGTTGATGTCG
>CAYUNQ010000230.1:0-286 GCA_964446185.1 uncultured Marinobacter sp.
AAGGTTTCGAAGACACTGGAGCAGTTGTCTGACGCAGAAGCCCGCCTTGAGCAGGTCATCGAGCGCTGGATGGAGCTGGAAGAGCAGGCGGGGCAGTAGCAGCCCCGCCATCAAGGCTGATCAGTGAATGCGGATCGCCAGCACATCGCACTCGGTGCCATGCAGTACGCCGTTGGCGGTTGAGCCCAGCAGCAGCTGGAAACCCTTGCGGCCGTGGCTGCCGACGATTACCAGGTCAACACCCTGGTCTTTGACCAGTCTGTGAATTTCAGACTCCGGGCGGCCA
>CAYUNQ010000230.1:296-3079 GCA_964446185.1 uncultured Marinobacter sp.
GTCTTTCGGCACACCGTATTGCTCGCCGTATTTTCCAAGCTGGTCATGGGCGGCCTTGTCCAGCTGGTCCTGCAGTTCGGACAGATCCATGGGGATGTCACCGCCATAGGCGTATCCCACGGGCTCCACTATATGAACCAGCAGCAGATCTGCTGCCTGTGATTCGGCGATGGCCTTGGCCTTGTTGAGTACCTGTGGAGCTTCTTCGGTGAGGTCGATAGCTACCAGAACTTTTTTGTAGGTGGACATGGGTCTTGCTCCTTTGCGCGGGAAGTAATCCTGAATGACTTGAGGAGTGTATACCAATCAAGTGTATAGCCATTCTGACCGGCATCAAGGGGAAAGGGAAGATATTGTCAGGGCGGGCAAGCAGCTACCGGCCCTGACTGGCAAGAGGTATCAGGCGTTGTTGAGGAGCAGTTCGATGGCAGTGCCAAGCCCCTGAATGATGCCCTTGGAGTAGCGGTCGATGATGAAGCTAACGTTGTTGTCGTTATAGTTGATGTAAGAGCCGCGGATGAACTGCCACTTGGAGGCTACATCGTCCAGTGCGGATTTCAGTTCGGCGCTGGAATTGCCGGTACGAGCCTGCTGAAGCAGTTGATCAAACATCCTGGCTTGCTGGTCTAGCGATATTTCAGTGGCTGCGCCCTGAAATGTCTGGGAAACCGCTGAGTGGCTGCGTGCGGCATAGCGGGCCATCATACGCGCCATCAGTACCGCGGCAGACCGTGCAGATTCCACCTGCGGGCTGGTTTCCACTTCGCTGCTTTCCTGGGCCAGGGCATACAGGTCGCTGGCTGAGTCGTTCATCGTCTGGCCTTCATTGGCCAGTTCTGCCATCAACCGGAGATCCGGGTAGCCGGTCTCCCGAACTTCGTTGATGTTGCTGCGCATCAGATCCTTAAACCGGTCAAACAGCTGGTTCAGCTCTTCGATCTGTGCGTCTGAAAGAGCTCCACTGGTACTGGCCGCCACAGAATTCATGGCTTCGTTAGCGCCATTTATGCTGACGACTACCTGATTAAGTAATTCGGTGTCAGAGCTCGCGCTAAAGGCGTAGAAGGCGTCCAGTGCAAGGTAGCTGTTGACCCGGAAGTCATGAAGGTCTGCAAGAAACTCCGAACCGGATTCCTGTGCCCTGGCGCCGAACGCAGTCAGGGAAAGCAGAACCATAGCGGCCAGCAACGAGCGGATACGCAGGTGGGTGTCTTTCATCGCATGAGTCTCCGTAATACCGTTTTATTATTGTGGACTAAACTCGCAACCCGACGTTAAAGTAACTGCGCAGGCTAATCAAGCGGTTTCCAGCTGTTGCGCGCACCACTTCGCGTTTCCCCGAGAGTTTCTCGGCCTTCTCTGCAGAAACAAATTGACAAACGCTCCGTTTTTTTCCATCGTGTGGCCTCACGATTCAAACGACTGTATGAATTTTGGATCGGAAGATCGGGCAGTGACCGAAATCTCGCTGCACAAACAGCCGGCCTGGCGGTACTCGTTGGCCGGTTGTCAGCAGTTCCAAACACAGACTGGAGATCAGTTGATGATTTACGAAGGTAAAGCCATCACGGTTAAAGAGATCGAAGGCGGGATCGCTCAGTTGAACTTTGACTTGCAGGGCGAGTCAGTCAACAAGTTCAACCGTCTCACCATCGAAGAGCTGGGCGCCGCAGCTGAAGCACTCAAATCCCAGAAGAACCTAAAGGGCCTGGTAGTTACCAGCTCCAAGGACAGCTTTATTGTCGGTGCTGATATCACCGAGTTTACCGAGCTGTTTGCCGGTTCCGAAGAAGCGCTCGTTGCCAACAGCATGAAGGCCAACGAAGTATTCAACGCCATCGAAGACCTGCCGTTCCCGACCGTTACCGCTATCAACGGTATCGCTCTGGGTGGTGGTTTCGAAATGTGTCTGGCAACCGACTACCGGGTTATGGCCACCAAGGCCAAGGTAGGTCTGCCGGAAGTCAAGCTGGGTATTTTCCCGGGCTTTGGCGGTACTGTTCGCCTGTCCCGCCTGGTAGGCGTAGACAATGCCGTTGAGTGGATTGCCGGTGGTACTGAAAACCGTGCCGATGCCGCTCTGAAGGTTGGCGCTGTTGATGCTGTTGTTGAAGCTGACAAGCTGGTCGACGCAGCCGTTGCCATCATCAAGCAGTGCAACGAAGGCAAGCTGGACAACCTGGCTCGTCGCGAAGAGAAGAAAGGCAAGATCAAGCTCAACGCCATGGAAAGCATGATGGCGTTCGAGATTTCCAAGGCGTTCGTGGCCGGCAAAGCTGGCAAGAACTATCCGGCGCCGGTGGAAGCCATCAAGACCATGCAGAAGCATGCCGGCATGACCCGCGACAAGGCAATCGAAGTCGAAGCCAAGGGCTTCGCCAAGATGGCCAAGACCAACGTTGCCGCCTGTCTGGTTGGACTGTTCCTGAACGACCAGGCCCTGAAGAAGAAAGCCAGCGCCTGGGAAAAAGAAGCCTCTGACGTAAACCTGGCTGCCGTACTGGGTGCCGGTATCATGGGTGGCGGTGTGGCTTATCAGTCTGCGCTGAAAGGCACGCCGATCATCATGAAGGACATCAACCAGGACGGCATCAAGCTGGGCCTGAACGAAGCCAAGAAGCTTCTGTCCAAGCGTGTTGAGAAGGGCCGCATGAACGCGGGCCAGATGGCCGACGTTCTCAACAGCATCACTCCGACCCTGAACTACGGTGATTTCAAGAACGTAGACCTGGTTGTTGAAGCCGTTGTTGAAAACCCGAAGGTCAAAGATGCAGTACTGCGCG
>CAYUNQ010000230.1:3089-3601 GCA_964446185.1 uncultured Marinobacter sp.
GACCTCCAACACCTCTACGATTTCCATCAACCTTCTGGCCAAAAACCTGAAGCGTCCGGAAAACTTCTGTGGCATGCACTTCTTCAACCCGGTACACATGATGCCGCTGGTTGAGGTTATCCGTGGCGAGAAGACGTCTGATCGCGCCATTGCGACTACTGTTGCCTACGCCAAGGCCATGGGCAAGACTCCGATCGTGGTAAACGATTGCCCGGGTTTCCTGGTTAACCGTGTTCTGTTCCCGTACTTCGGCGGTTTCTCCGGCCTGGTTCGTGACGGTGCCGACTTCCAGAAAATCGACAAGGTAATGGAGAAGTTCGGCTGGCCGATGGGTCCTGCCTACCTGCTGGACGTGGTTGGCATGGACACCGCCAAGCACGCCAACGACGTAATGGCTGAAGGTTTCCCCGAGCGCATGAAGGCCGACTTCAAGTCCGCCGTAGAAGTGATGTTCGAGAACAACCGTTACGGTCAGAAGAACGACAAGGGTTTCTATCGCTACGAACTGGATA
>CAYUNQ010000231.1:0-3588 GCA_964446185.1 uncultured Marinobacter sp.
TTGATATCCATTGGCTCACCGTTTCTCTGAAATCACAGTGCCCAGCTGCTGCAGGTAGGCAACCAGTGCTTCGATTTCAAACTTGCCTTCAATGTCGGCAGAAGCCTTGGCAACCTGTTCGTCGGTGTAGGGAACACCCAGAGTCTGCAGCGTAGACATACGCGCTTCGATGCTCTTGTGATCTACACGGTTTTCGAACAGCCAGGGGAACGCCGGCATGTTGGACTCGGGAACAACGCTGCGCGGATCGTACAGGTGCTGGCGCTGCCAGGCATCAGAGTAACGACCGCCTACACGGGCCAGGTCCGGACCGGTACGCTTGGAGCCCCACAGGAACGGACGGTCGTAAACGAACTCGCCCGCAACGGAGTAGTGGCCATACCGCTCGGTTTCCGCACGGAACGGGCGGATCTGCTGGGTGTGGCACACGTGGCAGCCTTCACGGATGTAGATGTCCCGGCCTTCCAGTTCCAGGGCAGACAGAGGCTCAAGACCCTCTACCGGCTCGTTAACCTGCTTGTGGAAGAACAGGGGCACAACTTCCGCCAGGAAACCGCCACTGATGGTGAAGATGATCAGTACGATCATCAAACCAAGGTTTTTTTCGACTATTTCGTGTCTCATCTGGTCTCTCTCCTTACGCCGCCTGAACCGCAGCATTGTCCTCTGCAACGGCTTCTTTCTGACGTACGGTCATGTACACGTTGTAGGCCATGATCAGCATACCGGTCAGGAAGATTGCGCCACCGATGAAGCGGACGAAGTATCCCGGGTAAGAGGCTTCCAGAGCTTCCACGAAAGAGTAGGTCAGGGTGCCGTCTTCGTTCACAGCACGCCACATCAGGCCTTGCATGATGCCGTTAACCCACATGGCCGCGATGTACAGTACGGTGCCAACGGTAGCCAGCCAGAAGTGCACGTTGATCAGTGCTGTGCTGTACATGGCCTGAATGCCCCAGAGCTTGGGAATCAGGTGATAAACCGCACCGATACTGATCATGGCAACCCAGCCCAGGGCGCCGGAGTGCACGTGGCCGATGGTCCAGTCAGTGTTGTGGGACAGGGCGTTTACAGTCTTGATGGACATCATCGGGCCTTCGAAGGTAGACATACCGTAGAAGGACAGGGATACCACCAGGAAGCGCAGGATCGGGTCAGTGCGCAGTTTGTGCCATGCTCCGGACAGGGTCATCATGCCGTTGATCATGCCGCCCCAGGACGGAGCCAGCAGGATCAGGGACATTACCATACCGGCAGTCTGTGCCCAGTCAGGCAGGGCAGAGTAGTGCAGGTGGTGGCCGCCGGCCCATACGTAGGTGGCGATCAGTGCCCAGAAGTGCACGATAGACAGACGGTAGGAGTAAACCGGACGGTTGGCCTGCTTGGGTACGAAATAGTACATCATGCCCAGGAAGCCGGCGGTCAGGAAGAAGCCTACGGCGTTGTGGCCGTACCACCACTGCATCATGGCGTCGGTAACACCGGCGTATGCAGAGTAGGACTTGAACGCAGTAGCTGGCAGCGCCAGGTTGTTACCGATGTGCAGGGCAGCAACGGTAATGATAAACGCGCCGTAGAACCAGTTAGCCACATAGATATGCGGAGTGCTGCGCTTGGTAACCGTGCCGAAGAATACCAGGGCGTAGGTTATCCACACGATTGCAATGGCGATGTCGATCGGCCATTCCAGCTCTGCGTATTCCTTGGTGGAGGTCAGGCCCATTGGCAGGGTGATGGCTGCAGCCACGATAATGGCCTGCCAGCCCCAGAAGGTGAATGCCGCCAGACCATCGGAGAACAGACGGGCCTGACAGGTCCGCTGGACTACATAATAGGAAGTAGCAAACAGGGCACTACCACCAAAGCCGAAGATAACGGCGTTGGTATGCAGCGGCCGCAGTCGGCCGAAGTGGGTAAAGGGCAGGTCGAGGTTGAGGGATGGCCAAACCAGCTGCGCTGCAATCAGCACACCCAGAGCCATGCCTACAATACCCCATACCACTGTCATGATGGCGAACTGTCTCACCACCTTGTAGTTGTATGTCAGGTTTGCATTTACTGTGCTCATAGCCTTACCAATGGGTTCAGGATGGGGAATTATGCGGGCGCAAGTATGGAGAAACCGTTAGTTGTTTGCAATGATTCAGGTCAACTCCTGATATCCGTCAAATTCGCCGGATTCCGGAGTTTTACCAGTAAGTTGCAATGACAATCATTCCCGGTTCAGAAGCCCGGAAAAGGCAACAGGTCCCCCAAGCGCGTGTGCAGATGATACCCCCTCAGAGGTAACAGGTGAACGATGTGAAGCTGATTAAGACCAAAGGCTATGGTACACAGGCCGAAATGGTAATGATTCTGGCCCACGGGGCCGGTGCGCCGATGGATTCTCCCTTCATGGAGGCCCTTGCGGAAGCGCTGGATGCCCGGGGCATCGCCTGTGTCCGTTTCGAGTTTCCCTATATGCAAAAGCGCAGGGAGGACGGCAAAAAGCGCCCGCCGGACCGGCAGCCCAGACTGCTGGAGTGCTTCTCAGGCGTTATCGCCCGGATTCGGGACGAGGTGGGGCCGGGCCCCAGCTTGCTTATTGGTGGAAAATCCATGGGCGGACGTATGGCCTCAGTGCTTGCCAGCGAGGAGACTGAGGGTATCAGTGCTGTCGTCTGCTACGGGTATCCGTTCCACCCGCCAGGCAAGCCTGACCGCTGGCGTATCGAGCACCTGCGGCAGGTAACCTGCCCGCTGATGGTGGTGCAGGGCACCCGGGACCCTTTCGGTAAACCGGATGAGCTGGCGGCGCTGGGGGATATTCCCGGTATCTCGAGGCTGGTCTGGCTGGATGGCGGCAATCACGATTTCCAGCCACCGGTCCGCCACCCGGAAACCCAGGAAAGCCTGCTCAACAAGGCTGCCGAGAGCACCCGTCAGTTTGCAGCGGAGCTTTTGGTTGCGTCCTGAATAGCCGGGACCGTCCGGGTCTGATCCCGGCCCGCTGCCTTGGCGTTGTAGAGCGCTTCGTCGGCGCGGCGAAACAGCTCTCTGGGGCCTTCGCCGGGCTGCAGCCCGGCAATGCCGGCGCTGAGTGTCAGGCAGAGCCGGGTTCCGTCGGGAGCGGTGATTACGGTTTCGCGCATGTTGGTGAGAATCGACTGGCACAAGGCCTCGCTACCGCAAGTATCGGTCTCCGGTAGCAGCAGGGCAAACTCCTCCCCGCCGAAACGAATGGCGATATCTCTGGGGCGCTTGACCTGGTTGGTCAGGGTAGCGGCGATCTGCTGCAGGCACTGGTCGCCGAAATCATGGCCCCAGGTGTCGTTGATCCGTTTAAAGTGGTCGGCGTCGATCAGCGCCAGCGTGAGGGGCTGGCCGGTGCGGCGGGCTTCGGCGCAAAGCTCCGGCATGATGTTGTCCATGTGCCGGCGGTTGAATAGCCGGGTGAGGGCGTCGTTCAGGCTGAGAGACTCCAGTTTGCGATTGACCTGTTCGAGCTCCCGCATAGTGTTGCGCAGCTGGGTAGTGCGTTCGTGCACCTTGAATTCCAGCTCGGTCCGGGCCTGGTGTTCAATATCCAGCAGTTTCTGGTTCAGCAGC
>CAYUNQ010000232.1:0-3586 GCA_964446185.1 uncultured Marinobacter sp.
ACTGAGTAAAACATTTCTCGGAAGGGCAACTCCATGCAAACTGCCGAAACTACGAAATCCATACGTAAACCAACGAATCTATCGCTGGATAGCACTCTTCTTAAAGAGGCAAAATCCCTTGGAATCAATGTCTCTCGGTCTGCAGAGGCAGGAATTGCGGAAGCGGTCAAACTCCATAAGCGGAGCAAATGGCTTAACGAGAATGCCGAGGCGCTCGAAAGCTCGAACGCCTATGTTGAGGCCAACGGCTTGCCTCTTGCACGGCATCGCCAGTTCTGATGTCCCGTTTCGATATTTTTGAAAATGAAGACGGGGCGGGGTACCTGTTGGATGTACAGTCCGACCTTCTCAGTGGCTTGAACACACGAGTAGTCGTGCCGTTACTGCCCAAAGCGTCGGCGCCATTCCCTGCTCAGAGGCTGAACCCTGTGTTTAGAATCAACGGCCTGGAAGTCGTCATGGCGACTCAATATATGGCCGCTGTGCCTGAAAGCGAATTGCGTTTTTGCTCCGGTAGCCTTGCTGAGCAGCAAGATGACATTGCCGCGGCATTGGATATGCTGTTTTTGGGTTTTTGATTCTGAAGACTGATCATGGACAGGCACTAGCCTGCAATAAAGAGCTTCCGATGCAAAGACACTCAAGCGCTGTTTGAGACTGGAAAAACCAAACGGTTTTCGGCGATAAAAGCTGCAGCTGAGCGTAAGTTGATATTGCTGCAAGCAGCTGCAGAGCTGGATGATTTGAAATCCCCACTTGGTAACCGGCTTGAAGCGTTGAGTGGTGACCGGAAAGGCCAGCACAGTATTCGCATTAACTGGCAGTGGCGGGTGTGCTTTCGATGGACTGCTGACGGTCCGGAAGATGTTGAAATTGTTGATTACCACTGAGGAGGTCGCACAATGATTAGCAATGGTATGCGTCCCATTCACCCTGGAGAGATTCTACGGGAAGAGTATCTGGAGCCGCTGGAGATGAGCGTAAATGCACTCTCGAAGGCTTTGAATGTTCCTGCGACGCGATGAACGAGATCGTTCGTGAGAACCGGGGCGTTTCCGCAGACACAGCGCTGCGACTAGCTCGTTACTTTGGCACTAGTGCGCGGTTCTGGTTGAACCTGCAAACTGAGTTTGAGCTGCGGCAGGCTCAGATGGGCAAAGAAGCTAAGATTGCCAAGGAGATACAGCCAAGGTAATCATGGACAGGCACTAGCCTGCTTGTCTGGTGGTTTACTTGATGATGGACCTCACCCCAACAGGGACAAGTATTCGAATCAACGTCTATTTGTGGTTCGGATTGACGATTACGCCTGGCTGGTGCCGTACGTCGAGAATGATAGAGAGATCTTTCTCAAGACGGTCATCCCCAGTCCCAAAGCCACCAAGACATTTCTAAGGGGTTAGTATGGCCAAAACCAAATTAGATCTTGAAGAGCAAGAGCTGCTGGAGGCATACGAATCTGGGGAGTTCGAGTCAGATCTCGATGCCGATCGTCGGGCGTACCTGGCGAAGGCAGCGGAAGAAACGTTCAAGAAAGACAGGCGGATCAATATACGCAAATTGGTCATGGACAGGCACAGCCCTAGCCTGCCCAGCCAAATCCCCACTTGACGCGCCCAGCCCCGCTCGTCACCATTCTCCCCATTCTTCAGGCCCGCCGATTGCTACAGCGCGGGCCGCGTAAATTTTCAAACGAACAGGGTGTTACCATGACAGAGAAGATCAGAGTGGCCATTGCCGGTTACGGCAATCTCGGGCGGGGTGTGGAAGCGGCACTGGCGCAGAATCCGGACATGCAACTGGTTGGCGTGTTCAGCCGTCGGGACCCAGCCAGTGTTACTCTTCTGGACAGCCGCGTGCCGGTGCACGCCATGGCCGATATCGAACAGCATCAAAACGAGGTAGACGTGCTCATCCTCTGCGGCGGCTCAAAGAGCGACCTGCCAGAGCAGGGGCCCTACCTGGCGCAGTTCTTCAACACCGTTGACAGCTTCGACACCCACGCCAAGGTAAACGAATACTTCGCCGCCCTGGACGAGCCCGCGCGCAAGGCTGGCAAGCTCGCACTGATGTCTGTGGGCTGGGACCCCGGCCTGTTCTCCCTCAACCGCCTGTTTGGCGAAACCATTTTGCCCCAGGGCGAAACCTACACCTTCTGGGGCAAAGGCTTGAGCCAGGGCCATTCCGATGCCGTGCGCCGGGTTGAAGGTGTGAAAAAAGCGGTGCAGTACACCCTGCCATCGGAAGAAGCCATCGCCCGGGTTCGCAGTGGTGAGCAGCCGCAGCTGACCACCCGTGAAAAGCATGTGCGTGAGTGTTTTGTGGTGCTGGAAGAGGGCGCAAACGCTGAAACCGTGCGCAACAGCATTGTCACCATGCCGGACTACTTCGAACCGTTCGATACCACGGTCCACTTTATTGACGAAGTCACCTTCAACGCCGAGCACACCGCCATGCCCCATGGTGGATTCGTCATCCGCAGCGGCGAGACAGGCACGAAAAGCAAACAGACCATCGAATACTCACTGGCCCTGGGCAGCAACCCTGAATTTACCGCCAGCGTTCTGGTGGCCTACACCCGCGCCGTTCACAAAATGGCCTGCGCAGGCGAAACAGGTGCCCGGTCCGTTCTGGATGTGCCGCCCGGCCTGCTGTCTCCGAAAACCCCCGAGCAGCTGCGCAAAGACCTGCTTTAATATCCGGGTCAGACCCCCGGTACATTTCGCCTCACCAAATGTACCGGGGGTCTGACCCCGGTCGGGCTTACTCGTAAGTGCAGAAGTAAGCCGTATCCACCTCAGCCTTCACCTTAAAGCTGGCATTTGCGGCCACCTCAAAAGCCTTCCCGGCATCGTAGCGAACCCAGCTTTCACTGCCCGGCAACTGAACCGTCAGCGCACCACTAACAACCGTCATCACTTCCTTTTGGCTGGTACCGAACTCATATTCACCCGGGCTGATTACGCCCACAGTGGCCGGTAGCGCCTCGCCCTGGAAGGCGATGGATTTTACTTTGCCGTCGAAGTACTCATTTACACTCAGCATGGCCATGATTCCTGATAAATTGGGCCGCTAATATACTGCAATAGCCTGTGGACAGGCACTGGTTTATCGCACCAAATGTACCGGGGGGCTGACCCCCACCCCAAACTCACAAGGTGGTCAGGAAAGCCGCCAGCTCCTCAACATCTCCGGTCGTTAAAGGCGCAGCAATACCAATCATCGGCGAGCTCTGTACCGCAGGGTCCATCTCTTTGAAGCGCTTCAGGGCGATCTTGATGTATTCGGCGGGTTGGCCAGCCAGGCGGGGCATGTCGCGGAAGCCTTCGGCATCTTTGCCGTGACAGGCGGCGCACCGGGTCTGGAACCTGGCGCGGCCGGCGTCTACCAGTGCGGGGGAAGGGCTGGTGCGCGGTTTGGAGTCCTGAAGCGAGTAGTACACGGCAATGTTGATACGCTCTTCCACGGTGAGGGTTTGCGCCAGTTTGCTCATCACGTAATCTTCGCGCTGGCCGTTGCCGAACTTTTCGAACTGCTCGAACAGGTACAGCGGGTGCTGGTCGGCCAGGTTCGGAATGTAGTCGCG
>CAYUNQ010000233.1:0-3569 GCA_964446185.1 uncultured Marinobacter sp.
GGGCACCCCGCAGTTCAAGACGGTGATCATCGATCTGACAGAGACCGAAATCATCGATAGCACCACCCTTGGGTTGCTGGCCAAGATTGCCCTGGCAACCCAGAAACAGAGTCGCTTTCTGCCGACCCTGATCTCGACCAACCCCGATATTACCCGCATTGTTACCTCAATGGGCTTCGACAAGATCTTCATCATCGTGCGAGAGCCTGCTTCCCGGATAGAAGAACTCGAAGAGATTCCCGTACTCAAAGCCAGCGAACAGCAGGTGAGAGACATGGTGCTGGATGCTCACAAGGTATTGATGAGCATGAACAGCAAGAACAGGGAAGAATTCAAAAATCTGGTACGTGCCCTGGAATGCGAAGAAACCGGCTAGGTTTCAGCATTGCACCAGCTGTACGGCCCGTACACTATAAAACGGAAACGATATGCCTGATATCACCACGCCTCTGAAAGACGGGGCGAAGTCTTATGATGTCGCCGTACTGGGTGGTGGCAGTTTCGGCACTGCCATGGCCAAGGTGCTGGGCGAAAATGGACACACCGTGCACTTCTGGATGCGCGATGAAGCCCAAGCTGAAGAAGTTCGCCGCACCCGCGTAAACAAACGGTACATGCCGAACGTAACCATCGAAGGCAATGTGCAGCCCACAACCGATCTGGCCGAAGCCGTGTCGCGGGCCGAAGTGGTGCTGGTGGCGATTCCCTCGAAGGCTTTCCGCTCCGTTATCCGGGCTCACAGCGCAGTATTCCGGGACGGGCAAATTGTGGTCAGCCTGACCAAGGGCATCGAAGAGCAGGGCTTCAAGCTGATGAGCGAAATCCTGCAGGAAGAATTGCCCCGGTGCCGCTCAGGCGTGCTCAGTGGCCCTAACCTGGCAGCCGAGATCGTTAACCGGGAACTGACCGCCACCGTTATAGCCGCCAAAGACCCGGAAGTGCGCCGCACCGTGCAGGACCTGCTGGGTTGCGAGTATTTCCGGGTGTACGCCAATGTTGACGTGTACGGGGTGGAACTGGCCGGAGCCCTCAAGAATATCTACGCCATTGTGGCTGGCCTGGCGTCGGCACTGGATATGGGCGAAAACGCCCGGGCCATGCTGATTACCCGCGGGCTGGCAGAAATGAGTCGTTTCGCCGTAAGCCTGGGTGCTAACCCTATGACCTTTATGGGCCTGGCTGGTGTCGGTGACCTGATTGCCACCTGCACCTCCAATAAAAGCCGGAACTACCGCATTGGCTATGCCATCGGTAAAGGCAAGCAACTGGACGAAGCGGTAAAAGAGTTGGGCCAGGTCGCTGAAGGTATTTACACGCTCAAACTGGTTCGGGAAAAGTCTGAAGCGATTGGCATCTATATGCCCCTGGTGCGGGGGTTGTATGAGATTCTGTACAACGGTGCCTCGATCAACGCCGTGATCAGCAGCCTGATGATGGCGGTGCAAAACTCGGACGTGGAGTTCATCCTGCCCAGAACCATCAGCCAATAAGCCGGTAACGGCTTCTGTGAGAGGGGAAGACTATGCACCTGATTATCATGCGCCACGGTGAAGCCGGCTGGCACAGCCTGGATCAGGATCGGGAGCTCACAGAAACAGGGCGGCATGGCACTGCGGCAGTGGCTGCCGCTATCGCCAAATCGCCCTGGCGACCGGACCGGATCTGGTGCAGCCCCTACACCCGGGCCCGGCAAACAGCAGCCATTGTCTCTGAAGTACTGAATTGCCCGGTAGACGAAAAGCCGTTCATTACCCCGGACGATGACCCCGGTCTTTGCCTTGATGCTTTACTGGAAACCGATATTTCCCGTTTGATGCTGGTGTCCCACATGCCCCTGGTGGGCAGCCTGTCTACCTTGCTGGTGGACGGCCATCGAAAGGGCATTCCCTTTATGACCGCCCAGGCCGTGGTGCTGGATATGCCGGTGGTGGGCCCGGGCTGCGCTGACTTGAAAGAACAGTTTCTGCCCTGATCTTTACCCTGTCATTCCATTTCTCAAGTTTCGAGACGCCATGTACAGCTTTCCGATCGAGTATATCGAACCCGTCTTCCGCCCGCCGAGCGAGGCAAAGTCCCTGATCCTGCCGGTGACCAACGGCTGCTCCTGGAACCAGTGTACGTTTTGCGAAATGTACACCCAGCCCCAGAAGAAATTCCGGGCCAGGAAGCCTGAGGACATTCGGGCCGATATCGCCAAGGCTGCCGAGGCCTTCGGTGACGTCCGCCGGGTGTTTCTGGCCGATGGCGATGCCATGGTGCTGCCAACCCGCCGGTTGCTGGAAATCCTGAGTGACCTGAAAACCGCCTTTCCGGGCCTCCAGCGGGTTTCAAGCTACTGCCTGCCACGAAACCTGGCGAAGAAATCTGTTGAAGACCTCGTGCAGTTGCGCGAAGCCGGCCTTGGCATCCTGTACGTGGGCATGGAATCCGGCGACGACGAAGTATTGAAACGTATCAACAAGGGTGAGAGCTGGGAATCCACCCGTTCCGCCCTGACCAAGATTCGCGAGGCAGGCCTCACCAGCTCTGTGATGGTGCTTAACGGCCTGGGTGGTGAAACCCTGTCGCGCCAGCATGCCATCAACACCGCTACCCTGTGCAACGAAACCCAGCCGGATTACCTGTCGACTTTGGTTGTCAGCTTTCCTCAGGGCGAAGAGCGTTTCCGGGAGGGTTTTGGTGATGATTTCGTACCCCTGAGCCAGCAAGGGTTGTTTGAGGAAATCCGCCTGTTCCTCGAGCACCTGGAACTGGAGAAAACCATTTTCCGCAGTGACCATGCCTCCAACTACCTGGTGCTCAAGGGCACTCTGGGCCGGGACAAACAGCGAATGCTGGAGCAGGTCAACCTGGCCATCAGCAATCCCGGTGCGGCGGCTCTTCGCCCCGAGTGGATGCGCGGACTGTAAACGGAGTAGATCACTATGACCCGAAAGCCTGATGAACTGGCCTCCGCTGTTGAAAAGAATGCCGGTGGCAAGGCCTTGCCGCCGCTAGACCAATGGAACCCGGGGCTGCTGGGCGATATGAACCTGCTGATCACCCGGGATGGCTCCTGGCTGTTCGAGGGCAAACCCATCGGCCGGGAAGCGATCGTGCGATTGTTCTCCACGATTTTGAGAAAAGAGCAGGACGGCGCCTACTACCTGGTCACCCCGGTGGAGAAGTGGCGGATTGCGGTAGAAGACACGCCGCTGCTGGCCCACTCGGCAGAGGCCACGGGAGAGGGTGATAGCCAGGTGATTTCGGTGACCACCAATATGGGCGAAACCCTGGAAATCGGCCCGGACCATCCGCTTGAGGTGGGGGCCTATCCCGACAGCGACGAGCCCCGGCCAGTTGTCGCCGTCAGGCACGGCGTGGAAGCACGGTTGGTGACCAATGCGTTTTACCAGTTGGCAGAGTTTGTTGAAGAGCAAACGGTCAACGGCGAAACCGTGCTCGGAGTTTTTAGCCACGGAAAATTCTGGAAAATCGGGCAGGGCGGTTGAAAAGCCCCTGACCACCCCAATGAATGAGGTAGAAAACGCAGTCTGTCACTTGTTAAACTGTCTTTTCTTACTTGTTAT
>CAYUNQ010000234.1:0-3481 GCA_964446185.1 uncultured Marinobacter sp.
GGTACGGATGGCCGGTGCCGGTGAAAAACTGGTGCTGCTGGATGGTCAGGAAGTGCAGCTCACAGAAGGCACCCTGGTGATTGCCGACCATGAAAAGCCCATTGCCATTGCCGGTGTGATGGGTGGTGAGCACTCGGGTGTGAGCGCGAAAACCCGTGATCTGGTGCTTGAGTCTGCTTATTTCGACCCGATCACCCTGGCTGGCAAGGCGCGGGAGTATGGCTTGCATACCGATGCCTCCCACCGGTTCGAGCGTGGTGTGGATTATGAGTTGGCCCGTGACGCCATGGAACGGGCTACCCGCCTGTTGATGGACATCGTGGGTGGCGAGCCCGGCGAGATTGTTGAAGTTTACAGCGAAAAGCACCTGCCCAGAGCGCGGACCGTTGATCTGCGTGAGCAGCGCCTGGCCGATGTGCTGGGTCTGGCGATTGACCGCACTACCGTTGAAGAAATCCTTGCCCGCCTTGGCCTGGGTACTGAAAAATTACTGAAAGACGGCTGGCGTATCAGTGTGCCCAGCTTCCGTCCGGACATTTCCATCGAGGAAGACCTGATCGAGGAAGTGGGCAGAATCTATGGCTACAACAACCTTCCGGTGACTGAGCCGACGGCTTCTCTGGGCCTGAATGCCCGGGAAGAGGCCGTGCGCCCGCTGTCTGCTATTCGCAATTTCTTTGTAGCCCAGGGCTATCAGGAAGCGGTGACTTACAGCTTCGTTGACCCGAAAGTCCAGCAGCTGGTTGACCCTGAGCGCGAAGGCATTGCCCTGGCGAACCCGATTTCCGCTGACCTTTCAGTGATGCGCACCACCTTGTGGAGCGGCTTGCTGAAGACGGTTGCCCATAACCAGAATCGTCAGCAGCCGCGCATTCGCCTGTTCGAAACCGGACTGCGCTTTGAGCAGAATGATGACGGCATCGATCAGCAACCGATGCTGGCCGGTGTGGTGGTTGGCAACCAGGTACCGGAGAATTGGGTAAACGGCCGCAGAAACGCCGACTTCTTTGATGTAAAAGGGGAGTTGGAGAGCTTGTTCAAGGTGCTGGGTATCGAGATCCAGTTTATTGCCAGCCAGCATCCGGCACTGCATCCGGGCCAGACTGCCGAACTGTTGCGCGATGGCGAGCATGTCGGGTGGTTGGGTACATTGCACCCGCAAGTGCAGAAAAATCTTGAACTTAATGGCACGATCCTGATGTTTGAGCTATTCTTGAATTCGATCGTTTCCGGATATGTGCCTAATTTCAAAGATATTTCAAAATTCCCGGAAGTTCGTCGGGATTTGGCTATCATTATCGGAAGCGATGTGGCGTTTGCTCAGGTTGAAGAAATTGCCCGCAAGCATGCCGGCGAGCACCTGACAGCGATGCGTGTGTTTGATGTCTACGAAGGCGAGAGCCTGGGTGAAGGCAACCGGAGCCTGGCTCTGAGCCTGTTCTGGCAGCATCCTGATCGCACGCTCAACGAAGACGAAGTGCATTCTCTCTTTAACGGGGTCATCGACGCCCTGCAGGAAGAGTTGGGGGCAACACTGAGGAGTTGACAGATGGCGGCTTTGACGAAAGCGGACATGGCGGTCTTAACAAACGGGAAGCCAAGGAAATGGTAGAAGCTTTCTTCGATGAAATCAGAGGCGCACTCAGCCACAACGAACAGGTGAAGTTGTCGGGGTTCGGCAACTTCGACCTCAGAGACAAGAAACAGCGGCCAGGGCGGAACCCGAAAACGGGTGAAGAAATACCCATCAGTGCACGGCGAGTGGTTACCTTTCGGCCAGGCCAGAAACTGAAGCAGAAAGTAGAAGCATATGCTGGAACCGAGTCATAACAACGAACTCCCCGCCATTCCGGGGAAGCGCTATTTCACCATCGGTGAGGTAGCAGACCTGTGTGCGGTGAAGGCGCATGTACTGCGATACTGGGAACAGGAGTTCCCCCAGCTGTCGCCAGTCAAGCGCCGGGGCAATCGTCGCTACTATCAGCGTGCGGATGTTATCACTATTCGCCAGATCCGCAGCCTGCTGTACGATCAGGGCTACACCATCGGCGGTGCCAAGCAGAAACTGAGCAGCAGCGAGGTGAAAGATGACACCTCCCAGTACAAGCAGCTGATCCGCCAGATGATTACCGAACTGGAAGAAGTGCTGGATGTGCTGAACGCGCCGGTTTCCTGAGGCGAACTTTCAGCTGCAGGATGTCATTCAGAAAAGGCCGGAGCTTGATGCCCCGGCCTTTTTGCATTTTGGTTTGCATTCTGGCTCTGCCTGAAGTCTTACTTCTTCTTGCAGGTTTTGATGCCGAAGATAGAATAGGCCGGGCAGTTGCCCATCAACGCAGTGGCCAGTGGCACAATGCCAATCCACCCCCAGGGGGTTTGCGGGCCCACAAATACCAGGGCAATCAGTACAATGCCCACAACTGCGCGGATAATCCGGTCTGCTGATCCCATATTAACCGTCATCGTTCTTTCTCCTGTGTGATGTCGGATGTTGAAGCAACTATAGTCCGCAATCTGCGACTGTTCAGTGATAAAGTCACACAGAACCCATTAAACAGAGCAAACAGGGCGCCATTCATGGCAAGGCACAGCATTCTGGACACCCTCAACGATTCGCTGCGAAAAGATACGCTAGCTGGCATCAGCACCATGCGCTTTCCTCCCGGGCAGGTGCTGTTCAGCGCCGGTGAACATTGCCGTGGTTTGCCGTTGGTGCTGGGCGGAAGCATCAAGGTCCAGATGACCGGGTTGTCCGGCCACAGCATTGTGCTCTACCGCATGGGCTCTGATGATATTTGCACGTTGTCCATCGGTTGCCTGATGACAGGCCGTGGCTACCGTGCCGAGGCCATTGTGGAAGAAGCAGCCGAAGCCGCCATCATTCCCCGGGGGCTGTTTGACCGCCTGATGGACCAGTCTGCGGAATTCCGCCTGGGGATCATGGAATCCTATGGCCGGCGGCTCGACGACCTCATGCTGCTGGTAGAGGAAGTGGCCTTTCACCGCATGGACGAACGCCTGGAAGAGTGGTTGCAGTTAAGGGCCGCGCGGGGCCAGCGAACACTGACCATCACGCACCAGGAGCTGGCAACGGAACTGGGTACCGCCCGGGAAGTGATCAGCCGCTTGCTCAAGGAGCTGGAACGCCGGGGCCAGGTCGGGCTGGCTCGGGGCAAAATTGAGTTGAAAGGCCTGAAGAAGCGTTCAGCAACGGCCTGACAGGCTATGACGCAGCCGGGCAGTCACCGGCTGCCCCAACGGGCCGGGCACCGTCACCACATGCAGGTTGCCTTTACGGGCCTCAGTGAGCGCCATGGTGGTGCCTTGGCCACCATCGGTCAGAGGTACCTCTACAATCTGATCCTCCGGCGCCGCCCGGTGCGAGCCGCGGGCGATGACGATGCGCATGTTACAACCCCCGATCCTTAACATTCTCCATCACCGCAAACGAACTGGTCTGCAGTACATGGGGCAGGCTGGA
>CAYUNQ010000235.1:0-3438 GCA_964446185.1 uncultured Marinobacter sp.
CAGAGCAGCGGTCAGAGTGGTCTTACCATGGTCAACGTGACCAATGGTGCCAACGTTCAAGTGCGGCTTGCTACGTTCAAACTTTTCTTTAGACATTCGACCAATCCCCCTAATCAACCAGGACCGTAACGTTGACCGGAAAAAAAAGTGGAGCTCATGACCGGAATTGAACCGGTGACCTCATCCTTACCAAGGATGTGCTCTACCGACTGAGCTACATGAGCATTAAAACCAAATTGGAGCGGGCAGCGGGAATCGAACCCGCGTCATCAGCTTGGAAGGCTGAGGTAATAGCCACTATACGATGCCCGCGAGCAATTAGTGGTGGAGGGGGCTGGATTCGAACCAGCGAAGCTTTCGCGTCAGATTTACAGTCTGATCCCTTTGGCCGCTCGGGAACCCCTCCCGTACAAATTCGCTATCGCGAACCTGCTAAAACCTTAAAGTGGAGCTGGCGGACGGAATCGAACCCCCGACCTGCTGATTACAAGTCAGCTGCTCTACCAACTGAGCTACGCCAGCTCACATTCGCCTCGTCAGCGAGGGCGGTATACTACGGATTTTTTTTCGGCGTTGCAACACCTTTGCAGGCACTGTGTTCAACGAATTCGAACTTTTTACCGATTTCCGTTTCAACCGCCTGAACCTGCTCGATTTCCCGGCCAGACTCAACATCAAAAGCGAGCGCGTATGCTATACGATTACGGGGGAACTTTGCCAGTACTACGTTAAGATTATCCTGTTTTTTTTCCGCCAGTACGTTCTGCGCGGCCTCAAGCGACTCAAACAGGCCAAGCGAGATGGCATTACGGTACTCACCGGCAGACACCACATAAGACTCCACCCCCCGGTCATACAGTTCCCGGAACTGGCTTTTCGCGTCTTGTTCAGGTTGGGGCGGGATCAGCACCCAGTTCAACGGGGGCAACTCAACCTCTTGTTGCTCCACTACATAATCCAGCCCCGCCGCTTCCGCCGCGGCCACAGCGGTTTTCTCACTGTCAAACCAGCCTGCACGCACGCACACCCGGGATGGACGCATCGCATCGGTTGCGGGCTCATCCGGCCTCAGACTGACAACACGAGGCAGTGCGCCGCGGGCACTCTCAGGGCTCCCGGGGGCAAACACTCTCTCAGGAAGCCACCAGACCAGCAGGTTGACCATCAGCAGCAAGAATGCCAGCCACTTCATACTTTTGCCCCACCCTGTACCACCAACTGCAACCCTTCAAACACCAGCGCCGGCCGGTACTCGGCGTGCAGGCCCAGCGCCTCAAACCTTTGGGCGTCTCCGCCGGTAAGCAGCACCCTGGCAAGCCCGTAGTTCGCCGCATCCGCTTTAATGCGCTCAATAGCGCCCAGGGTCAGCCAGGCCAGACCATGGTTTGCACACTCTCCGGTGGAGCGGCCGGGCTGTGTGTTCAACTGGTCGTCTTCATCAAATCCGATGCGAGCTGCGTCCAGTTTCAGGCTCCGGCGCATCATCTGGAGCCCCGGGAGGATATAGCCACCAATGTGCGCACCATCCGGGCCAACATAATCAACAGTGACAGCACTGCCCGCATCTACCACAACCAGCCCCTCGCGACAGGTCGACCAGGCCCCTACCATGGCATGCCACCGATCCGCGCCCATCTTCCCCACATCCTGATAGGAATTTATCAGCCCGTTCCGGGCTCGCTCCGACCAATAGAAGCTAACCGGTGCACTGGAAATCCTGGCAAATGCCCGCTCCAGAGCCCGGCAACTCTGCTCGGAGCCGACACTGGAAGCCGCCACTTCAGTAATCTGGTCACGCCAGCGCTTCAGACCTGAAAATGGCTCAGGATCCGCAAGCAAGGCAGCGCCTTCTGCGATCACTTTGCCACCCTGGAGCAGGCGCCACTTTATCCGGGTATTGCCGGAATCGACCAGAACAATCATGGCTGCACCCGCAAGCTGATATCTCCGGCACGTACAGTCACAACACCCTCCGCTGTTCGCAACTGGTAGTTACCGGCGCCATCGATACCAGCACCGATTCCTGCCAGCTCACCCCCCCGCCCGCTAAGCTCCCGCCCATAGAAGATATCTTTCTCCTGCCAGGCCGCGCGGAAGGATTCAAAGCCGGCACGGCCGAACACCTCAACCGCACTGAACGTTTCCTTGATGACCTCAGCGGCCAGCCTGTTCCTGACCCAGGCAACTTCCGGCCAGCGGCCCGCCAGGCTGGTCCAGGGCTGATCCACGTCGTCGGCCCGGGTCATGTGAACATTTATCCCAATTCCTGCAATGACCTGAACAACGCCTTCCTGAAGCTCCCCCTGTATCTCCACCAGGATTCCGCCAAACTTCTCGCCCCCGGCAAAAAGATCATTCGGCCACTTAAGGCCAACACCCTCAGCCCCCAGCCCTTCAAGTGCCCGGGCAACGGCAACACCCAGCACCAGACTCAGCCCCTCCAGTGCGGCAAACCCACCCTGAAGACTGAGGCCCATGCTCAGGTAGAGGTTCTGCCCCTTGGGGCTTGACCAGTTTCGGCCACGCCGGCCTCGCCCCGCTGTCTGGCAGTCGGCCAGGACAACCGGCACGCCACCACCGGGCTCGGCCAGGCGGCGGGCCACTTCAGCGTTGGTGGAGCCGACCTCTGACATCACCTCGAGGTTCAGGCGGGATGCCAGCAAATCAGGCAGGCCGGACAACACCTGCTCCCGGTCAAGCAGGTCCAGGGGCGTCACCAGTTGATAGCCCTGGCCCCGGATAGTCCTGATCTCAATCCCTTCCTCCATAACCTTGCGCAGCTGCTTCCAGACAGCAGTACGGGAAACCCCCAGAGTTTTGGCAAGCGACTCTCCGGAATGAACGGCGCGATCGCTTAGCAGGGTCAACAACGTGTTGGATTTCATGAAACCGGTTCCAGAGGGTCGAAGAATAAGCCGGGATTAAACAACAGGATGGTCAAAAAGACAAAAGGGCAGCACAAAGGCCGCCCTTTATCGAAGCCTTTTACCCTTCAGGGAATCGGTGTGGCGGTCAGATTGGCCCGGATATCCACGTTCTGCAGCACTGCCCCGAAGACCGCAGTCTGTGCCCCGCCCACCGGATGGATCAGGTCGATATTATTGATCGACAACTCCTTGAAGCTGCTCCGGGCCTGCACGGCAAATCCGAGCGGATGTTCAACACGGTCCACACCCTCTACCCTTCGAATCACCCGGGTAGGATACACATCGACAGCCAGATCGGTACGAATACCGTAGGTATTGTCGTCCTGCCCGTCGCCGTCGAAATCCCCACCATCGCTGGTGTGAATATCATTCAGCAGCAGCGCCGTGCCGGAGCCGTTGACTGGCTGGTCCTGGTCGTCCACGCTGCGGTTGGTTTCCCACAACAAGGCATTTTTCTTGTCTTCGCCCTCGGCGCGCGCCAGCACCTTGGTCATGGCGATCGATACGCCCT
>CAYUNQ010000236.1:0-3436 GCA_964446185.1 uncultured Marinobacter sp.
ATGCCTGCCACCGCAAGCCGGATCAACATGGAACGGTGTTCGGCCTTCAGGGCCTGTTCTGCTTCGTCCGCCTGGTAGGGACGGGCGGTGTAGCCCAGCTCATGGATGGCGATGAGCAGGTCACTCAGGCGGGTCTGATCCTGTGCCCAGACCAGCCTGGCCCGCTGGGTGGTGTGGTTAACCGTGAAGCTCAGCACGCCCGGTTGCTGCTTCATGTGGTTTTCCAGCAGCCAGATGCAGGCTGCGCAGGTAATCCCGCCAATCAGCAGCTGGGCTTCCTGTCCCGCTTTGACGGGCGAAACAAAGGATTGTTGTACCAGCGGATGGTCCAGCTCCCTCAGGCGCTCAACCTCTGCACGGGTGAGTTCCCGGGGTGTGACCGCTGGTTCGGTACGGAAGTCATAAAAACCGGTTCCTGGTGGATGGTCTGACACACGGCTTTGCAGCCCTGGCAGCAGAAATGCTGTTGTGTTCCGTTCAGGTCCAGCGTGATCGGAGGGTCACCGTCCGCTGGCTCTCCGCAATGGAAACAATTCAGGGCGGTCACCCTTGGGCGTTGCCTTTCGCATCAATGGCGATCGGAGAAGAAGATGGCAGGCGAACCTCGCCTTTTACCCGCCAGTCGTTATCCGGACCTTGCAGGTCGTAGTACCAGCGACCGCTGACCTTTTCAAACAGCTGGCCACGGTACTCTCCGGGGGCGACCCGGGTGAACTGAACGGTTTTGTCCTGGCCTGACAGGGTCGGGTGATACAGGTTGAACACCAGGTACGGATAGTCTGCCGCACCGTCAGCGGTATCCAGCATCAGGGTGGCAGACTTGTCCTGCAGGCGCAGTTCGCCGGCCAGTTGCAAATCGGCGGCGCGCTCGTCACGGGCAATCGACATGTTGATGCCCCGGCCTTCCTTGGAGTAATCGTCTGACACCATGGAGTTATCCAGGTTGGAGGAGACCACCAGTGCGGTAACCCCCCACATCATCGAGGCCAGCGGAAAAATGGTCAGAAACCAGAACCAGGGCTGGCGGTACCAGGGTGCAACAGGTGCGTTATCAGTCATTACTCTTCAATCTCGGATGATGGCTTTAGACCCGCGCACGGGTCGTTAACGGGGCCTTGGACCAACAAAACGGCTTTCAGTTTCCAGATTCAGGGACGGGTCTGTCTCTGATTCTGCATAGAAGCGAATCGTGTTGTTGGTATCAACGACCGATTCCGGTGGCACGTCTACAACCGTCGGCAGAGAGCGGTTCTCGCCACTGCTGATGGTAAAGGTGGTTTCGGTGAGGATCCGGATACCTTCCATGCCGCCCACGCTCAGTTCAAAGGTCTGGGGCACTTCCGACATGTTCTGGATCTTCACCGTGTAGGAGTTCTCTACCCGGCCTTCGCCGTTAAAGCTGAACAGTGCGCCACGGTCCCGCAGTACGTCCATCTTGGCCGGTACACGGGTAGCCACGGTAAAGATCACCGCACCGATCATCAGCAGCAGTACCGCACCGTAACCGAAGGTACGCGGGCGCAGCAGCTTGGAAGTCTTGCCTTCCAGTTCGTTTTCTGTGGTGTAGCGAATCAGCCCTCTCGGGTAATTCATCTTGTCCATGACTTCGTCGCAGGCATCAATACACAGCGCACAGCCGATGCACTCGTATTGCAGGCCGTCACGGATATCGATGCCGGTGGGGCACACCTGCACACACTGTTCGCAATCGATACAGTCGCCAAGGCCTACCTCATCAGGTGCAACGCCTTTCTTGCGCTTGCCGCGGGGCTCGCCCCGGTTCGGGTCGTAGGAGACGACCCGGGTGTTGGGGTCAAACATCACCGACTGGAACCGGGCATACGGGCACATGTACAGGCAGACCTGCTCACGCATCCAGCCGGCGTTCAGGTAGGTGGCGACGGTGAAGAAGGCAACCCAGAAATAGGCCCAGCCGTTGGCCTGCAGGGTGAACAGGTCCACGATCAGTTCGCGGATCGGGTAGAAGTAGCCAACAAAGGTGACGCCGGTGGCAAAGGCAACAAACAGCCACAGTGCGTGTTTGATGGCTTTTTTGGTGACCTTTTCCCGGGAGTTGGGGGCCTTGTCGAGTTTCATCCGCTTGTTGCGGCTGCCTTCCACCTTTTCTTCAATCCACATGAAGATAAAGGTCCACACGGTTTGCGGGCAGGTGTAACCACACCAGACACGGCCAAACAGGGTGGTGATGAAGAACAGGCCGAAGGCGCTGATAATCAGCATGCCCGAGAGCAGGAAGAAATCTTTCGGGAAGAAGGTGATGCCGTAAAGGTGGAACTCGCGAGCCGGCAGGTCAAAGTGGATCAGGGGCTGGCCGTCCAGGGTGAGCCAGACAAACAGGAAATACATGCCCATGAGCACGGTCAAGCTGACGTTCCGGATTCTCTGGAAAAAGCCTTTTACCTCCTTCACGTAAATCTTTTCGCGACTTGCGTAGAGGTCAACGGTCTCTGCTTTCTTGTTTTTGTTGTTCGAGGGATCGGAGGATGGGTCAACCTGCTTGACAGGAATCTCGTTACTCATGGGTACCTCCCGGTATAGGGTAAAGCTGGGAGCGGGCCTCGGCGGGTCTGCTGATCTTCTCAAGCCTGTACCCGCGAGGGCAGATACAGGGTTGAAAAGACCGGGCCAGGGCTAGCCTGGCCGGGTCTGACTCAGTTTGACAGGCTGTAAACGTAAGCCGCCAGAATCTGAATCTGGTCGCCGGTCAGACGACCTTCCTGTGCGGGCATCTGGTTCTGGCGACCGTTAACCACGGTCTCCTTGATCCACTCGTAGGTGGAACCATACAGCCACACGTTGTCGGTCAGGTTCGGGGCACCCATGGCTGCCATGCCGGTACCGTCGGCACCGTGACAGGCCACGCACGCCTGGGCGAACACCTGCTCACCGGCCTTCGCTGCTTCGGCGTCCAGTTCACGGCCGCTGAAGCTCAGAACGTAGTTAACCACCTGGTCAACCTGCTCGTTGGTCATGTTGGGCATGGTTCCTTTCGGAGTCATGTTGCCGTTACGACCCTTGGCGATGCTGTGCAGGATCTGGTCCGGCTCGCCGCCCCACAGCCAGTCGTCGTCAGTCAGGTTAGGGAAGCCCACCTGGCCGCGAGCGGCAGTACCGTGGCATACGGAACAGTTGTTGGCGAAAAGGCGCTGGCCGATTTTCATGGCGTCTTCGTCCTGGGCCAGTTCCGGAATGGCGGTGTTGCCATACTGGGCATAGATTTCGCCGTATTTCTCGTCAGCCTCGGCAACCTCTGCTTCCCACTGGTTGGCAGAAGTCCAGCCCAGCAGGCCTTTGTAGTTACCCAGGCCCGGGTACAGGGCCAGGTAGCCCAGGGCGAATACGCAGGTCGCGATGAAGAGGTAGAACCACCACTTCGGCAGCGGGTTGTCGTATTCCTCGATGCCGTCAAAGGCAT
>CAYUNQ010000237.1:0-3428 GCA_964446185.1 uncultured Marinobacter sp.
CGAAAGGAATCGCACAACGTGCCCAGCAGATTTGCAATCAGCACCTTTTTGGAAAGGCCCATCACAAACCGGCGGGCGCCGCAGGCCACATTCTCCAGTGTTGATGTACGCTCATCCAGCTCCCGGCGGTGCACCACTTGCCAGCGCACGCCAAGGCCATCCAGGGCATCAGTAACGGACTTCACCCGCTTATCCTGACGCCCGGTCTGGATCCAAACCTGCTGCAGCCGCTCCGGCTCCCGCTTCAGTACGGCATCTACGGCATGCCAGCCGAATACATATTCCTGAGACACTAACGATCAATTCCTGTGCAACGGATTACTTTCGGGGCTTGCGTTTGCTGCCTGCCGCCGGAGATTTGCCCTTACCACCCTTGCGGGCTGCTTCTCTGGCGGCATCGGCCGCCAGTTTTTCCTTGGCACTGGCCGGTTTGCCACCACGCTTGCTACCTTTACCGCCCTTGCCGGCACGGTCTCCACGACCCCGGGGCTCACGCCTGGAGGTCTCCAGCGCATCGCGGTCTGCCTTACGCTTCTTGGGCGTGCTGATCAGCTCAAGATCGATCTTGCGATCTTCCAGGTCTACCCGCACCACCTTCACGCGCACTTCATCACCAAGGCGGAAGCTTACCGCGGTGCGCTCACCGATCAGGCGATGCTTGGCGGCATCGTGCTGGAAATAGTCGCCATTGAGGGTAGACACATGCACCAGGCCTTCAATGTAGATATCAGACAACTCCACAAAGAAACCGAAGGGCACGACAGCCGCAATCACGCCATTGAACTCCTCGCCCACGTGGTCACGCAGGAATTCGCACTTGAGCCAGGCCATCACATCGCGAGCGGCATCATCAGCCCGGCGCTCGGTCATGGAGCAATGCTCACCGAGCTGCTCCATTTTGGCGAAATCGTAGGGATAAACGGCCAGCTCCGGGTCCGCCACTTTGGGTGACACCAGGTCTTTGGTGGCTTCCGGAGTGTGAATGCGGGACTTGATCGCCCGATGCACAGTCAAGTCCGGATAGCGCCGGATCGGTGAGGTGAAGTGGGCGTAGCTGGGGAAACCCAGACCAAAGTGTCCCGCTTCTTCAGGGCTGTATACCGCCTGACTCAGGGAGCGCAGCATGACCATCTGGATGACATTGGCATCCGGACGATCCGCCACCTGCCCCAGCAGCTTCTGGTAATCCCCGGAGGTCGGCTTGTCGCCGCCACCCAGCTGCAAGCCCAGCTCACCCAGGAACAGGCGCAGGTTGCCCAGGCGCTCTTCCGACGGACCATCGTGGACCCGGTAAAGGGCCGGCATTTTGTGCTTTTTCAGGAACCGGGCGGTGGCCACGTTGGCACACAGCATGCACTCTTCGACAATCTTGTGGGCATCGTTCCGGTGCACCGGAACGATTTCCTCGATCTTGCGTTCGGCATCGAACACAATCTTGGTTTCAGTGGTTTCGAAATCGATAGCGCCACGCTCAGTACGGGCGCGGCGCAGCAACTTGTACAGCTCGTACAGGTTGTGCAGGTGCGGCAGCAGGTCGGCGTAATGGGCGCTGAGCTTGTAGCCCTGCTCGGTATCCGGGTGCTCCAGCATGGCGCTGACCTTGTTATAGGTCAGCCGGGCATGGCTGCGCATCACTGCCTGGTAGAAGGTGTAGCCGCTGATATTACCGGCGGCGCTGATGGTCATGTCCGCCACCATACACAGGCGGTCCACACCCGGGTTCAGCGAACACAGACCGTTGGAGAGCTTCTCCGGCAGCATGGGCACAACGTGATCCGGGAAGTACACCGAGTTGCCACGCCGAATGGCTTCTTCGTCCAGGGGCGAGCCCGGGCGCACATAGTGGGAGACGTCTGCGATTGCCACCACCAGCCGGTACCCACCACGGGGCCGCGCCTCGCAATAGATGGCATCGTCGAAATCCCGGGCGCTCTCATCATCGATGGTCACCAGGCGCATATTACGGATATCAACCCGGTTGGCCTTGTCCTTCTCTGCCACTTCGGCAGGAATCGCCGCGGCCTGCTCGCCTACCGCAGGTGGCCAGCTGTGGGGGATATCGTAGGAGCGGATAGCTACATCGATTTCCATCCCGGGCGCCATATGCTCACCCAGAATCTCGATCACCCGGCCGGTGGGCTGGGTGCGAACGGTGGGCTGCCGCAAAATCTCCACCACCACATACTGGCCGTGCACGGCTTTACCCACGTGCTCGTCCGGAATCAGTATCTCGTGGTTGATGCGGGCATTCTCGGGCACCACAAAGGTGATACCACTTTCGCTAAAGAAGCGGCCCACGGTCTGTTCCGTGCGATATTCCAGCACCTCGACAATCTTGCCTTCACGACGGCCACGGTCGTCTACCTGATCCACCCGGGCAACCACCCGGTCACCATGGAATACCTGGCGCATCTGGCGAGCGCTCAGGAACAGGTCGGAACTGCCATCATCGGGAATGAGAAAGCCAAAGCCATCCCGGTGCCCTACCACCTTGCCGGTAATCAGATCGGCCTCTTCTATAGGCAGGAACGCATCCCGGCGGTTACAAATGAGCTGGCCGTCGCGACACATGGCAATCAGCCGGCGGCGCAGGGCCTCGACTCCTGCCTCTGAAGTCTGCCCCAGTTCCTGGCACAGAGTCTCATGGGTGGCTGGTGCGCCCCGCTCTTTAAGGTGCTGGAGAATAAACTCCCGGCTCTGGATGGGGTTCTCGTATTTCTGAGCCTCACGGCTGGCGTGAGGGTCTTTGTGTTCTTTCTTCCTGGAAACCATTCGGATCCTTGCTATCTGGCCGCGGGACTGCCGCGGAATTCATTATTTATGCAGTATAACGTTGCTAATGCAAACCTGCCTAACCAGGGGAGGATAATAGGCACAAATACCGCATAAACTTTTTTTGAGAAAATGTTTGACAGGCCCGAAAGGAATCATTAAAGTACGCGCCATCGGTTGAGGGACACCTCACCGGGCTGGCAGAAACACTAGGTTTTCAATAAACTAACAGTGAATCTGCAAATCACCTGCCGAGGTGGTGAAATTGGTAGACACGCTAGCTTCAGGTGCTAGTGGGGGCAACCCCGTGGAGGTTCAAGTCCTCTCCTCGGCACCATTTCCTCCCTCAGGAAATGGCAAGATTCCTTAGAAAGCCTTAAAAGCACGATACTCCACTGACCAAGCCAAACGGCCTGCTGTCGGTCTTTCTGCGTTTGTTTACTTTGTACCTTCGCCTCCAATCATCCTGCCTGGACTGCCGGGCGCACAGCGTCACCCGGCATCCACCTGACTCTTATTGGATTGCTTCCAGTAAATACTCGGATAACTTCATGTAACTGTACTCAACCTTCGCGTAGGCCCTGGCTGGCGCGGGCCTCCCGGTTCCGCAACTCCGCACAGAATAATCAGACAGATAAGCCTCCCGAATCAGGTTC
>CAYUNQ010000238.1:0-3406 GCA_964446185.1 uncultured Marinobacter sp.
AAAGGTATGCTGCAAACTGCACTGAGACCGTCGTCAGTGGTTCCGGCTCACGACGTAATCGGCCATGGCGCGCAGTGGGTCGGCTTCTTCATCGAATCCTTCAAGCGCCTGCTTTGATTTCTGCAGCAAGGCGTTCAGGTGTTCCCTGGCGCCGTCCAGTCCCAGCAGGGCCGGGTAGGTTGGCTTGGCCTTGGCGGCATCGGAGCCCTGACGCTTGCCGATGACTTCGGTGTCGCCTTCGATATCCAGCAGGTCGTCCTGCACCTGGAAGGCCAGGCCAAGGGCGCTGGCATAGCGGGACAAGGCTTCAAGCTGCTGACTGGTCACTGCCGGGGCGGTCAGGGCGCCAAGCCGCACGCTGGCCTCAATCAATGCGCCGGTTTTGTGCCGGTGCATGGTTTCCAGTTGTTCAATGGTCAGGGCCTTGCCGACAGATTCAAGGTCAATGGCCTGGCCGCCCACCATGCCCTGGTGCCCGCTGCCCCGGGCCAGCCCGGCAATCATGTTTACGCGCTGGTTGTCAGTCAGTTGCGGTGCATCGGCCAGCAGGGTGAAGGCCAGGGTTTGCAGGGCATCGCCGGCCAGAATGGCAGTGGCTTCGTCGAAAGCGATATGGACAGTGGGCCGGCCCCGGCGCAGGTCGTCGTCATCCATGGCGGGCAGGTCGTCGTGCACCAGAGAGTAGGCATGGATAAGTTCCAGCGAGCAGGCCGGCGCCACGGCGGCGTCCTCCGGGCTGCCAACGGCCCTGGCTGCGGCCAGGCACAGGGCCGGGCGAATACGCTTGCCGCCGCCAAGCACACTGTAGCGCATGGCTTGCTGCAGGCGTTCCGAGACAGAGGCCTGCCGGATGCTGTGGTCCAGTTCGTTGTCGATGCGGGCCCGGCAATGTTCCAGGTAGGCCAGGGCAGGGGAAAGGCGATCGCTCATCAGTTGCTGTCATCCGCGGAAAAAGCCCGGCTGGCCAGCGAACCATCACTGTTCTGTACCAGTTGCTCAACCCGCTGCTCGGCGGATTTCAGGGCGCTCTGGCATTCCCGGGTGAGTTTTACGCCCCGCTCGAAGGCGGCCAGGGACTGTTCCAGAGGCAGCTCGCCTTGCTCCAGGTCGCGAACCAGTTTTTCCAGCTCTTCCAGGGATTTCTCGAAGTCGGCAATGGATGTGCTGTTGGTGCTTTCGCCGGCCATGGGGCCCTCCGGTCTGGTGTGTCAGAAATTGTGCGGATTATACCAGAGTCCCCGGGCTATCGCTGCCAGCTGAACTGACGTTGCTCAAGAGGCGAACTGAACGGCCCCCAGGATTGTTCAGTCACGCGGATTTCTCCATCCCGGGACACGGTAACCACCGTGGTGGCCCGGGTACCATAGTGCTCGCCGTGAATGAACGGCGAAGACAAAAAACGCTCGGTATCGATACCAACGCCGGTGTCTGGCAGCTCATGGTCCGGGGCGGGGTTGCTGTCTTTTAGCAGGGGGATTAACTGTTGGTGCAGCCTGTCGACGTCGGCGCCTGCCCGCTCAACACAGTGGCCGACGGCGGTGCGCAGGCGCAGCAGTTTGGGCCAGGGCGTCTGTAGCAGATGATTGCTCAGGCCGTAAACACCACGGAACACCTGCCGGCCCGGGTGGGCGTCCCGGTTGCTGTAATACCAGCCACCGGTGCCAGACAGCGACACCAGATTAAACCCGGCGTAACGGCCGGGCTCAGCGTTGAGGTCTGTTTGCAGCTGGCTCCGGGGCAGGGCCAGGGCTTTGAGTGGCAGTTCGCCCCGGCTCTGGCGGCCCATTTCGGTGCTGCCTTCGCGCACATTGGTGACTGCCGCCACCGCACCATCCGGGGCAATGGCAAGCCAGGTGCCGCCGGACTCCAGGTCCCGCCCGGCCAGTACCCTGTGCCCTTGCGGATCCTGCCACCAGTCCATGGCAGCCGTCGGGCGCCGGAAAAATTCATCCCGGTTGGCCGCAATGACCAGCGGGAAGCGGGGATTCTGGCCAATGGTGAAGGCAATCAGGCACATGATTCAGGCGTTTCCTTTGGTTCGGGAGGCTGCAGAGGCAGGCAACTATGCGTATCATACCAGCCTGAAATCCTACCGGGACCATAGAGACTCATGACCCTGATCGGCGTATTTATTCTGTACCTGTTGCTCGGCGCCCTGGCGGGCACTATGGCAGGCCTGTTCGGCATCGGCGGCGGCCTGGTGATTGTCCCTGTGCTGATCTTCAGCTTTGGCTCTCTGGGTGTCAGCCCGGATATCGCCGCTCACCTGGCTATCGGTACCTCGCTGGCCACCATCGTGTTTACCTCCATCAGCTCCATTCGCACCCATCACCAGCACCTTGCCGTGCGCTGGGAGCTGTTCCGGCCGCTGACGGTCGGCATTGTCGGCGGGGCCGTGGTCGGCGCCTGGACCGCATCTTTGCTGAGTGGGCCGGCTCTGCAAACCATCATCGGTGCCTTCGCTATCCTGGTAGCGCTGAAAATGATCCTCGAAGTGAACCCCAAGCCCGGCCGGGACGTGCCGGGAACGGCAGGTCTTGGTGTGGCTGGCGGCTTTATTGGCTGGGCCTCGGCCATTTTCGGGATAGGCGGTGGCACTATCTCCGTACCTTACCTGACCTGGTGTAACGTCAAGATGCAGCAGGCAGTGGGTACCTCTGCCGCGCTAGGCCTGCCCATCGCTGTGGCCGGCGCCACCGCCAATATCTGGACCGGCTGGCAACACCCCGACCTGCCGGAACTGAGTTTCGGCTTCATCTATTTGCCCGCGCTGGTCGGTATCGTAGCCACCAGTGTGTTTTTCGCCCGCGTCGGCGCAAAACTGGCACACAAGCTGGACGGCCGTCTGCTGAAGCGGATTTTCTCCATTGTGCTGATCATCGTCGGCATCCGATTCCTGCTGAGCTGAGAGAGTTTGCATGCTACAACACCCGCAATTTGACCCGGTGGCTATCGCCATTGGCCCCCTGAAAATCCACTGGTACGGCTTGACCTACCTGTTCGGCTTTGCCGCCGGCTGGTGGCTGGGCCGCCTGCGCAGCCGCAAGCCCTGGTCGCCCCTGCAGGAAGAGCAAGTGGGCGACCTGCTGTTCTACCTGGCGTTGGGGGTTATCCTGGGTGGCCGTTTCGGCTACGTGGTGTTCTACAACTTCGACACCTTCATTGCCGATCCGCTCTGGCTGCTCAGGGTGTGGGAAGGGGGCATGTCGTTCCATGGCGGTTTGCTGGGTGTCATGCTGGCCATGTGGTGGTTCGGGCGCAAAATCGGAGCCGGCTTCTGGAAAATCGCCGACTTTGTCGCACCGCTGGTGCCGGTGGGTCTGGGTGCCGGGCGCATCGGCAACTTCATCAACGGCGAACTCTGGGGCAAGCCCACCGACCTGCCGTGGGCCACGGTGTTCCGCTC
>CAYUNQ010000239.1:0-3373 GCA_964446185.1 uncultured Marinobacter sp.
ACCGGTCAGCAGAAAACCTTCGCCCCGGCTCACCAGAGGCCCCTGCAGGTTCAGGCTTCCGGAGCGGGTGTCGTATCGTGCCTCCGAGCCGGAGGCCTGGAAGCTGCCCTGGCGCAGCCTTACATCCCCCTGCAGGTACAGCTCCGCATCCAGCTCGTAGCGGGCACTGAGCGCACTGGCCTCCAACGGTGCCTCGGTCTCTCCGGCCGGCAGTACCGGCATGGCTCCGCCGGCTGTGCCGGAAGGCAGGTAGCCGCCATCGCAGAAGACTGGCAAGCCAGCCTGTACTTCAGCCGGTAACTGGCTGCGGGGCCGCCAGTCGATCTCGGCCGCACTCGGTGCCTGCTTGCCGGCATCCTGGGCCAGGCCAGCTGCCGGTGCCAGGGCCATCGCCAGCAAAAGCCCGCCGCAACGGGGCTTGAACCATAACAGGTGACGGTAACGGCTGGGCACGACGGCAATATTCCTGTTCCGGATAAATGGCGACTGACACTAAAAACAGCTGCCTAGTTTACACGCGCCCCCCGGGGTTGTTAACGGAAACCCCGCTGCAAATCCGTTTTACCCTCTTTATACTCCTCTGCTAACGTTCCCGGACACCAAAGACAACTCAGGACGCACCCGACAACCATGGATACCCGCCTGCAACTGCTGACCGATTGGGTCAGGCAAATTCCCGGTTTCAACAGCGCCAGCCCGGAACCGGTTTCCGGTGACGCCAGTTTCCGCCGTTACTTCCGGATTTGGCGGGAAACACCGGGCCAGCCCCGCACACCGTTTATTATCATGGACGCCCCGCCAGCACATGAAGACTGCAGGCCGTTTGTGGCCATTGCCGAACACTGGCACCGCCACGGTGTGCAGGTGCCGGCCATCGAAGCGCAGGATCTGCAACAGGGGCTGTTGCTGCTGGAAGATTTCGGTGATCGGCTGATGCTGGCAGCACTGGACGGCGACAGCGCCGACACCCTGTACCGCCGGGCGCTGGACGAACTGGTGCGAATCGGGCAAATGCCACCGCCCGTGAATTACCCGTTGCCGGCCTATGATGACGCCCTGCTGGACCGGGAGATGGCCCTGTTTCCCGACTGGCTGCTGGAGCAACACCTGCAACTGAAGCTGGACAACCAGGAGCGGGCTTTGCTGGAAACCGCCTTTGCCCTGCTGAAAGAAAGCGCCCTGGCCCAGCCGGAAGTCACCGTGCACCGGGATTACCACTCCCGCAATCTGCTGATCCGCCCGGGCCAGAACGCCCCCGGGGTGATCGACTTCCAGGATGCGGTGACCGGCCCGGTGACCTACGATGCGGTCTCCCTGCTCAAAGACTGCTACGTGCGCTGGCCGGAAGCCGATATCTGCAACTGGCTGGAGCATTATCGCCAGGCCAGCCTGGACGCCGGCCTGCACCGGGCCGATGCCGACACCTTCCGGCAGTGGTTTGAGCTGATGGGCATGCAACGGCACCTGAAAGCGGCCGGCATCTTTGCCCGGCTGGCTATCCGGGATGGCAAGACCGGCTACCTGGCCGACATTCCCAGAACCGTCAGCTACATCCGCGACGCCAGCGCCCGCCAGCCGGCCTTCCGGCACTTCCATGAATGGCTGTGCGAGGTGGTGATCCCCGCCATCGAAGAGCGCATTGGCCCATTGCCGGCTGCGGAGGCCAGCCAGCCGTGAAAGCAATGATCCTGGCCGCGGGCAAAGGCGAGCGCATGCGCCCGCTGACCCTCACCACCCCGAAACCCCTGCTCGAAGCCGGCGGCAAACCGCTGATTGCCTACCACCTGGAAAACCTGCACCGGGCCGGCTTTCGCGACGTGGTCATCAACCACGCCTGGCTCGGGCAACAGATCGAACAGGCCCTGGGCAGCGGCGAGGCATTCGGCCTCACAATCCGTTATTCCCCGGAAGGCGAACCGCTGGAAACCGCCGGCGGCATTGTCCGCGCCCTGCCCCTGCTGACCGACGCCGGGGAAGACTGGTTCCTGGTGATCAACGGCGACATCTGGACCGACTTGCCCCTGGCCGACCTGCTACCACCCGCCAACCCGGATTGCGACGCCCTGCTGGTGCTCACTGACAACCCTGACCACCACCCAGACGGCGACTTCGCCCTGCAGCAGGACGGCACCCTGGCCAGCGAAGGAGCGCACAAACTTACCTTCACCGGCATCAGCCTGCTGCACCGCCGCCTATTCGCCGGGCTGGACGACAGCGCCGGCAAACTGGGGCCGGTGCTGCGCCGAGCCATGGCCGCCGGCCGGGTACGCGGGCTGCACCATCGCGGCCAGTGGATGGACATAGGCACTCCGGAGCGATTAGCAGAACTGGATCGCAAATTGCGCTGATATCCGTAGCACCCGCGCTGCGAAAAGCCGCGCCAAGCTGGTAGACTTGCCCCATTCCATTCAGCCGACGAATCACCTGATCGAGAGAGCCACGATGAACCCCTATCTGATTGCGCCGTCCATCCTCTCCGCCAACTTTGCCCGTCTGGGCGAAGAAGTTGATAACGTACTTGCCGCCGGCGCCGATGTGGTGCATTTCGACGTTATGGACAACCACTACGTGCCCAACCTGACCATCGGCCCCATGGTGTGCGAAGCCCTGCGCAAACACGGCGTAACCGCCCCCATCGACGTGCACCTGATGGTATCGCCGGTCGACGACCTGATCCGTATGTTTATCGACGCCGGCGCCAGCTACATCACCTTCCACCCGGAGGCGAGCAACCACATCGACCGCTCCCTGCAACTGATCCGCGACGGCGGCTGCAAGGCCGGCCTGGTGTTCAACCCGGGCACGCCCCTGAGCTACATGGATTACGTGATGGACAAGCTCGACATGGTGTTGCTGATGTCGGTAAACCCGGGCTTTGGTGGCCAGAAGTTCATCCCCGGCACCCTCGACAAGTTGCGGGAAGCCCGCAAGAAAATCGACGCCAGCAACTACAACATCCGGCTGGAAATCGACGGCGGCGTGAAAACCGACAACATCCGGGAAATCGCCGAGGCCGGCGCCGACACCTTCGTGGCCGGTTCCGCGATCTTCAACACCCCGGATTACAAAGCCACCATCGATGCCATGCGCGTTGAACTGGAACAGGCTCGCAAGGTGATCGGAGGATGAGCCTGAAAGGCCTGTTCAACCCCCGCTGGCCCGGTGTTGCCCTGTTTGACCTGGACGGCACCCTGGTAGACAGTGCGCCTGACCTGGCAGCAGCGGTCGATCAGATGTTGGAGCATCTGGGCCGTAAGCCCGCCGGGCTGGAGAAAGTGCGCAACTGGGTCGGCAATGGCGCCGGCATTCTGGTGCGCCGGGCCCTGGCTGACAAAACCGACTGGGAACCGGCGGCACTGAAAGACGAAATCCT
>CAYUNQ010000240.1:0-3367 GCA_964446185.1 uncultured Marinobacter sp.
GAAATAAACTGCGCCACAATATCCTTTGGCGACATAGCTGCACTCCACTCTCGGGGCTGTTGAATAGCAGATTAAACCGTTACGGCATTCTGCATTCAATTCAGAACCGCCGCAACGCCCCGAGGTGCAAGGCGGTGCCGTAATAGCGAAGGAGAGTGACCACAATGACTTTATGCCACCCGTCAATATAAGTCGGAAACCGCTTCTGGAAGTGCTACCGGCTAACGGGCAAATTCGGTACCATACCCCGCCCTCGAAACGCCCGCCCGCTGCGCCTTACCTGCCCTGCAGCTGCTGATCGCCAGAGGTGATCCAGTTAATTTTTCAGAGGCTTTCCAGTGTCCACCAATGCCTTATACACGGACTTGTCCGGGTACTATGACCTGATGTGTGCAGATATCGACTACCGGGCGCAAAGCCGGGGTATCCGACGCCTGCATCAGTTGTTCGGTAACGGAGGCAACAGCCACCTGGACCTGGCCTGTGGTACCGGGCCGCATATTCGCCACTTCCTGGATGACGGTTTTCAGTGTCAGGGGCTGGATATCAATCAGCCAATGCTGGATGTCGCGCAACAGCGTTGCCCGGAGGCGGTATTCAGCGTTGGGGACATGTGTGCGTTTGAGGTGGAGCAGCCTTTCGATCTGATCACCTGCTTTCTGTATTCCATCCACTACAGCGACGGCATCGAGAAACTCAAAGGCTGCATCCGCAGTGCCCACCAGGCCTTATCGGAAAACGGGCTGTTCTGCTTCAATGCGGTGGACAAAACCCGCATCAATAACAACCTGTATGTCAGCCACACAGCGCAGCATGATGGCAGCGAGTTCAGTTTCCGTTCCGGCTGGCACTACACCGGCCCCGGTGACAGACAATCATTGCGGCTGAGCATTGACCGCAACACCAACGGTGTTTGCGAGTCCTGGCAGGATGAACACCCGATGGTGGCGCTCAGCTTCGGAGAGTTCGAAGCGCTGCTCAAGCCGTGGTTCGAGGTCCACATCTTCGAGCACGACTACGAACGCATTGTGCCCTGGGATGGCCAATCCGGAAACGCGATCTTTGCCTGCGTAAGGCGTTAAGCGCTTCCGGGCCAGAACACATTCAAAACACAGTCAGGCCGGGTCAGTGCTTCATCTTTGAATGGTCCATATTGGAGTGATCCACAGGCATGCCATCCAGCGGCTGAACCACCAGTTCAATATCCATGTCGTCCGCACCGTCGAAGTCCAACCGTACCGGGATTTTCTCGCCTTCAACCAGGGGCTGTGGTAACTGCTCCAGCATCAGGTGGTAACTGCGGGGTTTCAGCTCCACGGTTTCGCCGGCCGGAATGGCCAGGCCACCCTTCACCGGCTGCATGCGCATCACGCCTTCGTGCATGGAGGTTTCATGGATGGAGACATGGCCGGCTCGCGGGCTTTGTGCCGCAACCAGGGTGATGTCCTGCTCGCCGTTATTGGTAATGGCCAGGTAACCCACGCCCATGGGCGTGCCGGGCGGGGTTGGCCGGCTCCAGGGGTTGTCGATCTGGACATTGCTGTGCCCATGATGATTGCCATGGTCAGCCGCCAGTAACGGTGTTGCCAGGGTGGCACAGGCCAGCAGCAGCGCGGAGTTCAGTTTATTGAATCGGTTCATGGTGTCTCGCACGGTGATGGTTTCAGGCATTTGAAGGCCCTTAGTGTTGTCGCCAACGCGCCGGTTGGCAAGTGCCCGGAACAGCAGGCCGGCGACCACCGGCCCGCCCGTTCAGCCTGTTTTCTGCAACGCATCGACCAGCGCACCCAGAAACCGCGAGGCTTCGCCGCCAGTGGCAGCCCGGTGGTCGAAGGTCAGGGACAGAGGCAGAATGCGACGAATGGTCGCAGCGCCGTTATATGGCACCACCTTCTCCCGAATGCGCCCGGCGCCCACGATGGCCACCTGGGGTGGGCTGACGATGGGGTTGGCATACTGGCCGGTCATGGTGCCGAAGTTGGACAGGGTGATGGTGGCGCCCTGCATTTCCTTTGGCGGAATCTTGCGGGTGGCCACCGCCTCACGCAGGTTCTCCAGCCCCTTGCGCAGGTCTTTCAGGTTACGGTGGGTAATGTCTCTCAGCACCGGCACAAACAGGCCATCGGGCGTATCCACGGCGATGCCTACGTGTACCTCGCTCAGTAACTGGCGGCTCAGGTTGTCGCCATCGAACCAGCAGTTCAGCTCCGGCACCGCATCGCAGGCTTTCCCGATGGCCTGCACCAGGCGCATGGTGGTGTCGGTGCCCTTTTTCCAGTCGCCGATATCCACATCCTCAAAAATGGAGACTGGCACCACCTGAGCGTGAGACAACGCCATGTTCTTCGCCATGGTGCGGCGGGTGCCGCGCAAGGGTTCGGCATCACCCAGCTGTTTCTGGTGGCTGGCCTGTTTGTGTACGTCGTCTGTGGTGATCAGGCCGCCGGGGCCGCTGCCTTTGATGGTTTCCAGGCTTACACCCAGCCGCTCCGCCAGCGCCCGCACCCCGGGGGTGGCCCGGTTGGCACGGGCCCGTTTGCTGGATGCAGCTGCGCCGACGATGAACTGGTCTTTCTGAGCGCCCTGCCCGTCCCCTTTACCAGAGGACTTAAGCTCGCCCACCACGGTGCCGGTGTCGTCACCCTCGCCTTCAAAGGCCAGCAGGGGTTCGCCGGTGTGGATGATATCGCCGGGCTCACCGTAGAGTTTGGCAATGGCGCCGGCCTGCGGCGAGGGCACTTCCACGATGGCCTTGGCAGTTTCCACGCTGACCAGCACCTGGTCCGCCTCTACGATGTCACCTACCTTGATGTGCCACTCAACAATTTCAGCTTCCGGCAGGCCTTCACCCAGATCCGGGAGTTTGAAGTTCTTCATGGTTGGCCTCCTAGAGCGCGATCACCTGTTCAACGGCAGTTACAATGTCTTCCACCTGGGGCAGGTAATACTGCTCATTCCGGTAGTAAGGCATCACCGTGTCGTAGCCGGTTACCCGCACCACCGGCGCCTGCAGGTCCAGAAAAGCCGCTTCGGCAATGGAAGCGGCTACCTCCGCACCCACTCCGCCATTTCGGCAGGCTTCATGGACAATCACCGCCCGACCGGTTTTGGCGACAGAGCACAGCAGGGTTTCCCGGTCCAGCGGGCTGACGGTGGCTACATCGATCACCTCGCAGCTCACGCCCTGCTCTGCCAGTTTGTCGGCCGCTTGCAGGGCTTCCATCACGCAGGCACCCCAGGTGATCAGGGTCACGTCATCGCCTTCTCGCAGGGTGAAGCAGGTATCCAGCGGCAGCGCCTCGCCGTTGTCCTCCACGCTCTGGGTCACTGCCCGGTAGATACGTTTGGGCTCCAGAAAAATCACCGG
>CAYUNQ010000241.1:0-1208 GCA_964446185.1 uncultured Marinobacter sp.
GGTGTAGCCACCGTCTTGCTTGCGCATCACGCGGTCTTTGTCGTCGCCGAACTCGGTGGTTCTCAGCCACATGGCGCCACCTTCTTCATAGGTGTAGCCGTTGGCCTTCAGGCGCTCAACGGTGGCTTCCACTTTGCCGTCCTCGTACAGGGACGATTCCAGGAAATACACATCGAACTGAACGCCAAAGGCTTTCAGGTCCAGGTCTTGTTCCCGGCGCAGGTAGGCCACGGCAAAGTCACGGATGGCGTCCTGATCGTCCGGGTCGGCCTTGGCGGTCACTTCCCGGTCGTCGGCAATCACGGTTTCGCCGGCCAGGTAGGCGTTGGCCACGTCGACAATGTAGTCGCCCCGGTAGCCGTCTTCCGGCCAGCTTTCGTGTTCCGGTGTCAGGCCTTTAACACGGGACTGAACTGACAGGGCCAGGTTGTTGATCTGGGCGCCGGCATCGTTGTAGTAGAACTCTCGGGTAACATCGTAACCGTTGGCTTCCAGCAGGCGGCACAGGCAGTCGCCAATGGCGGCACCGCGGCCGTGGCCTACGTGCAGGGGGCCGGTGGGGTTGGCTGATACAAACTCCACCTGAACCTTTTCGCCTTTGCCTGAGTTGTTGCGGCCGAACTGTTCCGCTTCATCCAGGATGGTGTTCACAATGCCGAACGCGCTGGCGGTGCTCATGAAAAAGTTGATAAAGCCCGGGCCGGCAATCTCCACCTTCTCCACGGCGGCGCTTTCCGGCAACGCCGCCACCAGGGCTTCCGCCAGCTTTCGCGGCGGGCAGCCAGCCGCCTTGGCGGCCATCAGGGCAATGTTGCAGGCGTAATCGCCGTGGGATTTGTCCTTGGTGTTACCCACCTGTGGGGTAAAGGTCTGGTCAGCCGGCAGGGTGCCTTCAGACTGCAGGGCAGCCAGTGCGGACTGGAGAAGCTCGGATACGGTCTCTTTCATGCGTCAGATGACTCGGTGTTCAGGAGAATGGGTACAGGGCAGGGCGCCCGTTGAAATCAGAAGGGGCGTATTATCGCGGAAAGTTGGGGTGTAAGCAAAACGCCGGGGGTACGGGTTTGTACCGGACCTGGCTCACCCTTAACTTCAGCCGGTTTCCTGCGGGTCCACATCCACCATCCATCGGGTACCCGATGGCAGCTTGCTCTGGTCCAGGTGCTGGCATATGCGGCTGAGCAGGCGGTTCAGTTGGCCGCGGCTGT
>CAYUNQ010000241.1:1218-2515 GCA_964446185.1 uncultured Marinobacter sp.
CCGGTGACGGTCGGCTTTGCGGGCGATGACGGCAGGCAGTGGCCCCCATACTTCTACTCCGGATACCTGCGCCATGGGCTTTAGTGTGTCCAGCAGTTGCAGGCTCTGCTGCATGGTGTCGGCTTCGGCCCGTAGCAAGGCCATGGCCCTGAACGGCGGCAGTTGGCCGGTTTCTCTTTCGGCCAGTAACTGGTCGGCGATGTTGGCGTAGGAGCCCTGGCGCAGAGCGTTGAGCAGCGGGTGGTCGCTGTGGCAGGTCTGGATCAGTACCTTGCCGGGTTTGTCGCCCCGGCCTGCGCGGCCGCTCACCTGTAACAGCGTCTGGATCATCTGTTCCGGTGCGCGGAAGTCGACGCTGAACAGGCCGCCGTCGGCGTTGACCACGCACACCAGTGTCACGTTGGGGAAGTCGTGGCCCTTGGCCAGCATCTGGGTGCCAACCAATATGCAGGGCTCGCCGCTGTTCACTTGTTTCAGGATGGCCTGGATACTGCCCTTGCGTTGAGTGCTGTCCCGATCGACCCGCACGATGGGCGTGTCCGGGAACTGTTCGGCCAGGGTGTCTTCGGTACGTTCGGTGCCCTGGCCCACGGGTTTGTAGTTTTCGCTCTGGCATTTCGGGCAGGTGTGGCTGGCGGCCATCTGGAAGTCGCAGTGGTGGCAGCGCATGGCCCGGTCCCGCCGGTGATAGGTCAGGCGGGTGTCACAGCGAGGGCATTCTTCCAGGTGCCCGCAGTCGAAGCACATCATCACCGGGGCGTACCCGCGGCGGTTCACAAACACCAGCGCCTGCTCACCTTTGTTCAGCGCTTCTTTAATGGCGTTCAGGGCGGGGCGGGAAAGCCCGGCTTCCAGTGGCCGGCTGCGGATGTCCAGCAGCTCTAGTTCGGGAGGCTTTGCATTACCGGCGCGCTCTTCCAGCCGAACCAGCTGATATCTGCCCTGACTGGCGTTGTGCCAGGATTCCAGGGAAGGCGTGGCGGAGCCGAGAATCACCGGGCACTGGTTCAGGTGGGCCCGGTATACGGCGACATCCCGGCCAGAGTAGCGGAAGCCTTCGCCCTGCTTGTAGGAATTGTCGTGCTCTTCATCCACGATGATGGTGCGAAGGCGGGTAAACGGAAGCAGCACGGCAGAGCGTGTGCCGATGAGGATCACCGGCTCGCCGTTGCGTATTTTCAGCCAGGTGCCCAAGCGCTCGCCATCGTTCAGGGCAGAGTGCCACACTAGAATACGGTTGCCGAAGTAGCGGCGAAAGCGCGCCAGGGTTTGTGGGGTCAGGTTGATTTCCGGTACC
>CAYUNQ010000241.1:2525-3337 GCA_964446185.1 uncultured Marinobacter sp.
GCGCCTGCTCGTTGTCCTGCAAATGCGTTTTCAGGTAGTGCAAATAAAGTTCGGTTTTGCCGCTGCCGGTAATGCCGTAGAGCAGGCTTGCGGAAAATTTGCAGGTCGTGGCGGGCAACGCATCGGCAGCCGTTTGCTGGGCGGCGGAGAGCCTGGGTGCGGCCAGTGTTGGCGCTTCGGGCAGTGCAGGCCCGGCTTCACCGGGGGTAATCAATCCCTTGTCCGTGAGGGCGCGAATCTGGGCCCGGGTGAACCCGGTTTGTACCAGTGCGGCCGAGGTAATGCCCGGGCTGGCCTTTACCATGTTAAACAAGGCAGTCTGGCGGTGAGCGCTGGAAGGCAGCGCGGCTTCACCGGCTGCCGGGTACCAATGCTCTTCCTGCTTCTGACTGGCTGGGCGGCCCTTGCGAAGAGCAGGCGGCAGGCCGGTAAACAGGCACTCTCCCAATGGGTGCTGGTAATAGTCGCTGGCCCAGGCGAGCAGGCGAAAAGATTCGGTCGGCAGGGCCGGCCAGTCTTCCTTTACCGTCAGTATGGGCTTAAGGGCGATGCCGGCCGGCGGCTCCACGCCGGTTTCTACCACCAGGCCGGTGAGTGTCTGTCGCCCGAAAGGCACGCTAACCCGTTGGCCTGCCTGCACCTGGAGATGATCCGGGATCAGGTAGTCAAATAACCGCCGCAGGGGGCGATTGAGGGCAATGCGGGCGGTGATTGGCCGTGTCACGGTATCTGCGTATCCTGAGGGCAGGCGCCGTGGCGCCGTGGCATGGGTTTTGTGCGTAATCCGGGGAGCAAGATACTTGCCTGTGGCC
>CAYUNQ010000242.1:0-3321 GCA_964446185.1 uncultured Marinobacter sp.
GGAGAACGACATCGATTTCCAGGTGGTGCCGGGCATTACCTCCGCCGCCGGCTGCTCAGCCTACTGCGGCATTCCCCTGACTCACCGGGACTATGCCCAGAGCGTGACCTTTGTAACCGGCCACCGCAAGGGCGACCAGGCCCTGGAACTGAACTGGCAGGTACTGGCGGCCCCGGGGCAAACCCGCGTATTCTACATGGGCCTGCACAACGCCCCGACCATTGTGCAGCAGCTAACCTCCCACGGGCTATCTGAAGACTGCCCGGTGGCACTGGTTGAGCGCGGCACCACACCGCTGCAGCACATGACTGTCACCACCCTGAAAGACCTGGTCGACACCATTGAACGGGAAGATTTCCAGCCGCCCACTCTGATTATTGTGGGTGAAGTGGTGCAACTGGCCGAGACCCTGGCCCGCCCGGCGCAGGCCGGCTGGAACAGCGCCTTGTCTGGCCCCGCTGCTGCCACCGCTGGCCGCCGGCCGGCCTGAACCGAAACCTGACTGACCAACCGGGAGCTGTTGCAGGTGAACCTGACCCAAGCCCGAACAAAGATTATCTCCACCCTGTTACTGGCCGGCAGCGTGATGGCCACCCCTTTGCTGGCCAGTGAATCCGGCAAAACCGGAACAGACACCCTGTACCTGCAGCAATGCGCCGCCTGCCACGGCCCCGACCGCCTTGGCGGCATGGGCCCCGCCCTGCTGCCGGAAAACCTCGGGCGACTGAAAAAGGCCGAGGCCGAAAAGGTTATCCGCGAAGGCCGCCCAGCCACCCAGATGGCGGGCTACAAAGACATCCTGAACGACCAGCAGATCGCCGCCCTGACCGACTTCATCTATCAGCCTCCGAGCCACGAGCTGAAGTGGGGCGAGGCCGAAATCCGCAACAGCCAGGAAGTCAGCCATGCTGCCGGCTCCCTGCCGGATGAACCGGCGTTCGAAGCGGACATGATGAACCTGTTCCTGGTGGTAGAAATCGGCGACCACCACGTCACCCTGCTGGATGGCGACAAGATGGAGCCCATCCACCGGTTCCCCAGCCGCTTTGCCCTGCACGGCGGCCCCAAGTACAGCCCGGACGGCCGCTACGTGTACTTCGGCTCCCGGGATGGCTGGATTACCAAGTACGACATCTACAACCTGAAGGTGGTGGCTGAGGTTCGCGCCGGCATCAACATGCGTAACATTGCCGTGTCTGCCGATGGCAACTACGTGCTGGCCGCCAACTACCTGCCCCATTCCATGGTGCTGTTCGACGCTGCCAACCTGGAAATGCTGGATTTCATCCCGGTTGAGAACGATGCCGGCGACAGCTCCCGCGTCAGCGCTGTCTATACCGCACCGCCCAGGGGCAGCTTCATCGCTGCCCTAAAGGATATCCCGGAAGCCTGGGAAATCCGGGTAGAAGGCCAGAAAGCCGATATTCGCCGGATGACCACCGACACCCTGCTGGACGACTTCTTCTTCGACCCGGGCTATCAGCACCTGATCGGCGCCGCCCGCGACGGCAAGCACGGCGTGGTGATCGACCTGGACACCGGCAAAACCACCGCGGAACTGCCCCTGCCCGGCATGCCCCACCTGGGCTCCGGTATTACGTGGGAATACGAAGGCCGCCGGGTGATGGCCACCCCCCACTTCCGGGCCGGCGCCATTTCCATCATCGACATGGACACCTGGGAAGTGATCAAAACCCTGAAAACCGAGGGCCCGGGGTTCTTCATGCGCAGCCACGAGAATTCCCGCTACGCCTGGGCAGATGTGTTCTTCGGCCCCAACGCCGACAAGGTGCACATCATCGACAAGCAGACCCTGGAGATCGTCAAGACCCTGCAGCCTGAGCCCGGCAAGGTAGCCGCCCATGTGGAGTTTGACCGCCATGGCGAGAAGCTGCTGCTGAGCATATGGGACGACGACGGTGCCATCATTGTTTACGACGCGGATACGCTGGAAGAAGAAAAGCGCATTCCGATGAACAAGCCTTCCGGCAAGTACAACGTCTGGAACAAGATCAACTACGAGGAAGGGACCAGTCACTGACAGGTTCTGAAGAAATAGCCCCTTCACATATCCAGAACGGCCGTATGAGCTGATGATGGCGAGCCTGGAAGGCCACTGCGCTGCTCTGGGCCGCTTGTGCGGGACCTCCTCCCAAAACTGTGCGGAGCCAGGGATGGCGAAGCCCAAGCGCCACATGCACATGGATGTGCCGCAGGAGCGTGTTTTGGGAGGAGGTCCCGCACAAGTGGCCTTCCCCACAAGCCGCCCTCCGGCACCGAGTAATCGTTATCGACTAAGTCAAATATCTTTAATCATTTAAGTCATTTAAGATGTTTGTTTTTTTGGTAGCATAATTGACCTACGCCAATGCAGCGAAGGTTTGTTATGAACAGCAGTTTCCGACCACCGATGGCATCCGCACCCTGCCTGCTGGGTGAAGACCACCCGGACATTATTCACCACGACGCGGCACCCGCCGAAGTTGCCCTGCTGAACGGCCTGAGCCGCGCCTTTGGCATCTGCCTGAACGAAAAGCAGAATAGCCCGGAGGCGCTGTTTCTGGGCGATATCGCCCGCCTGTTCCATCAACGCAGAATCGACGCAGAAACACCCCTGGAAAAACACGACCGACCGTGGGCTAACGTGTATCTGATCCAGTACGGCGTTTTGCGCCTGTTCCGGGAATCATCTGCTGGCAAGGTCGCGATTCATCATTTCTTTACCGAAGGCGACCTGATCTGGCCGGTATTCGGTCGAAGCAGAACGGTGCGCAATACCCTGTGCCTGACCAGCGTATTGCCGGCTACCGTATGGGTGGCGGATTTCAGCGCGTTCCGTTCGGCGATCCAGAACCATGGCGACGGACTCTGGCACAAGTTCGCACTGGTGCTGACCGAGGAAATTGCCGAGCTGACCAGCATGCGGGAATACCGCAAACACACCATGCCGGCGAACGAGCGCTACCAACTGCTACTGGATGAGTACCCGGAGCTGGTCAAGCGGGTGCCGGACAATCAGCTGGCGTCCTGGCTGGGTGTGGTGCCCGCCACCTTCTCTCGACTGAAAAGCGCAGCAAAAAACTGAATCCGGCAACTTGAGGGGGCACCCTCAAAGCTGGCAAATTGCTTTTGCACCAAAGGCTTGGCGCCAACTCTCTGGCGGTCAATGCCATTCTGACGCCCCCCCATGCTGATCGGGCCAATAAATCCCACAGCCAGATACGTAACATCCCCCAGTATCCTGTAAACAAAAACCAAAAGTCGTAATGTGGGGTGTTGCACAATGAAGTTGCAGTCAAGTCGTCTGCCGGTTGCTTCGAT
>CAYUNQ010000243.1:0-3313 GCA_964446185.1 uncultured Marinobacter sp.
CTGTTGCTCAATCAAGGCTGCGTATTCTACATCGTTTCGCTGCCTTGTCAACCGCTAATTTCGAAGAATTTTTTAAGCAATTTTTCGAATACTTTCAAACGGTTGCGTCCTTCGGGAAGTTGCCGTAAGTGGCTTGTCCCTCAGAAGTGGTGCGCATTCTACAGGCGTCAGAAAAACTGTCAACGCCCTTTCTAAAAAAAACCTACCTTGTTTCGGTTTCCACCTATAGGCCTGTTTAAGACTTATCCAAACCGGGTATTTTTTGTCCGTTTTCAGGCCTTTTTAAGGGGCACCAGAGAGCCAGCCCCAAACCAGAAAGCCCTTGCCAGCAGTAAAGCCGCCAGAATTACGCCGTAAACCACCATTTCGGTTATGTCGCTACGGGCCTGCCAGAGAAAATGCACCCAGGCCAGCACCGCCGACAGATAAATCAGCCGGTGCAACGGCTTCCACCAGGGCCCCGCCCTTTTCATCATGGCCCGGGTAGATGTTACAGCCAGAGGCATCATTAACAGGAAGGCGCCGGCACCGGCAATAATATAGGGGCGCCGGGTGAAGGTGGCCCAGAGATCCATCCACCCCAGAAGTAACTGAAGGAAAGCAAGCACGTGGAGAACCGCATAGAAGAAGGCGAACAATCCCAGCATTCTTCGATAGCGCAGCCATCCATTCCAACCGGTGATCTTCTTTAACGGCGTAATGGCCAGTGTCGCCAGCAGTAACTGGAATGCGGCAATGCCCAGTGCTTCGGTGATTACCTGCCCCGGGTCCGGCCCCAGATTGGCGTTCAGTATGTCACCAACAAGCAACGCCAACGGCACCAGCGCTAAAAGGAACACCAGGCATTTCGCCGCAACGCCCCGCCACTTCACCCCGCCAGCAACGGCCATCAGTAATACCTGGCCAGATCCATACCTTTATACAGCCCGGCAACCTGGTCGCCGTAGCCGTTGAATTTCCGGGTCTCGATCCAGTTAGGCCGGAACACACCGGAGGGGAGTCGCCGCTCCATCTTCTGGCTCCACCGTGGGTGATCCACGTCCGGGTTCACATTGGCATAAAACCCGTACTCGTTGGGCGCAATCATCTCCCAGCTGCTTTTCGGCTGCTCTTTCATAAAGCGGATGCGCACAATCGACTTGATGCTCTTGAAGCCATACTTCCAGGGCACCACCAGGCGAACCGGCGCACCATTCTGGTTGGGCAGGGTTTTGCCGTACAGGCCTACGGCCAGAAACGACAGCTCATTCATTGCCTCATCCATCCGCAAGCCTTCACGGTAAGGCCAGTCTACGGTACTGAACAGCGAGCGCTGCCCACGCATCTGCTCCGGATTGTGCAACGTCTCAAAGTAGACAAACTTAGCATCGTTAGTGGGCTCCAGGCGCTTGATGACCTCCGCCAGGGGCACACCCACCCACGGAATCACCATCGACCAGGCCTCTACACACCGCAAACGGTAAATCCGCTCCTGGTATTGATGAGGCTTCAGTAGATCTTCCAGCGCATACTTGCCCGGGTTAGCGCACTCCCCTTCCACCTCAACAGTCCAGGGGTCCACCGACATTTCCGAGGCATAGCGGGAAGGATCGCCCTTGGCGGTTCCGAATTCATAGAAGTTGTTGTAGGTAGTGATGGCATCGTAAGACGCCATCTTTTCATCGGTCGAGAATTCCGGCGCGGCCCGGTAGTCCAGCGTCGCGCCCGGCCGGGTATCCTCTGCTCGCAGCAAACCGGGCACCGACAGCGCAGCCGCCGAGGCGATGGCACCGGCCATGAATTTGCGGCGATTCAGGTAAACAGACTCCGGGGTAACTTCAGATTCGGGGATCGACCAGGTGGGGCGTTGCTTGATAAACATCGGGAGGGCTCCAGAGTTCGCGGTTAATAGATAGACCGAACATTCCCGGAGAAATTCCCACCCGGAAAGAGTCCGGGCGGGACGCAGTTGTCGTCAGGCGCGCCTTGGTTTCTTGCGGAACAAGGCGCGGACCGGACCAGACAATGCATAGATCAGGAACGCAGTGAACAATACGGTGGCCGGGTCCACAGCGATCACTACCAGGATCAAAACCACCAGCAGGATAGCCGCGAAAGGCACCCGCCCGCGCAAATCCAGATCTTTGAAACTGCGATACAGCACATTGCTGACCATCAGCACACCGGTGCCGCCCACCACAATAATGGAAAGCAAGGTCAGCCAGGTGGCCGGCTCATACTGGTGGAAGCACCAGACCAGGCCAGCCACACAGGCGGCCGCGGCCGGACTGGGCAAGCCCACAAAGAACTTTTTGTCCACCGAGCCGATCTGGGTGTTGAAGCGAGCCAGGCGTAAAGCGGCACCGGCCACGTAGATAAACGTGATGGCCCAGCCCACCTTGTCCAGACCGTTCAGGGCCCAGAAAAAAGCGACCATACCCGGAGCCACACCGAAGGCCACCATATCGGCCAGACTGTCGTACTCTTCGCCAAACTTGCTCTGGGTATTGGTCATCCGCGCCACGCGGCCATCCAGGCCATCCAGGATCATTGATACAAAAATGGCGATGGCGGCGTTATCAAACACCCCGTTGGCTGCAGAGACAATGGCATAGAACCCCGAAAACAGAGATGCAGTTGTCAGTGCATTCGGCAGCAGGTAGATCCCTTTGCGGCGCACCTTGGCGCCCCCGACTACCTCTTCTTCAACCACTTCACCCGCCTCGACATCAAGCTCGGAAGCATTTTTCGGATCTGCGTTATCGACAGATTTATTCTCTTCAGTCATTCCATAAACTCCGGAAAGCATTTGGGCGGAGTATATACGAAAAACGCGGCCACTAGGGCCGCGCTTTCAAACCGTGCCGGAAATTCCGGATCAGTTCTTTTCTTTATCCACGATCTTGTTCGCGGAAATCCACGGCATCATGGAGCGCAGCTTCTCGCCCACAGTCTCGATCTCGTGGGCCGCATTCTGGCGACGACGAGCGGTCATGGACGGATAGTTCAGGGCGCCTTCAGAGATGAACATCTTGGCGTATTCTCCACTCTGGATGCGCTTCAGTGCGTTACGCATGGCTTCGCGGGACTGCTCGTTGATCACCTCCGGGCCGGTTACATATTCACCGTACTCGGCATTGTTGGAGATGGAGTAGTTCATGTTGGCGATGCCGCCTTCGTACATCAGGTCAACAATCAACTTCAGCTCGTGCAGACACTCGAAGTAAGCCATTTCCGGAGCGTAGCCCGCTTCGGTCAGGGTTTCGAAGCCAGCCTTAACCAGCTCAACCGCGCCACCACACAGAACGGCCTGCTCACCGAACAGGTCGGTTTC
>CAYUNQ010000244.1:0-3291 GCA_964446185.1 uncultured Marinobacter sp.
TTCGCCGCCCATCACCGAGATGCGCGCGTTCGGCCACATCCACAGGAAGCGCGGGCTGTAGGCGCGGCCGCACATGCCGTAGTTGCCGGCGCCGTAGCTGCCGCCGATCAGCACGGTGATCTTGGGCACGTTGGCACAGGCCACAGCCATGACCATCTTGGCACCGTGCTTGGCGATGCCTTCGGCTTCGTACTTCTGGCCCACCATAAAGCCGGTGATGTTCTGCAGGAACAGTAGCGGAATGTTGCGCTGGCAGCACAGCTCGATAAAGTGCGCGCCTTTCTGGGCGGATTCGCTGAACAGGATGCCGTTGTTGGCGATGATGCCCACCGGATAACCGTGGATGTGGGCGAAGCCGGTCACCAGTGTGGCACCGTAGTAGCGCTTGAATTCGTCAAATTCGGAGCCGTCGACGATGCGGGCAATCACGTCGCGCACATCGAATTGTTTGCGCAGGTCGGTGCCGACGATGCCGTAGATTTCTTCCGGGCTGTATAGCGGCGCCTGGGGTTCGCGCAGTTCCACCGGGACGGGTTTACGGCGGTTGAGGTTGGCAATGCAGCGCCGGGCGATTTGCAGGGCGTGGGCGTCGTTTTCGGCATAGTGGTCGGCCACGCCGGAGATCTTGCAGTGTACGTCTGCGCCGCCCAGGTCTTCGGCGCTGACCACTTCACCGGTGGCGGCTTTTACCAGTGGCGGGCCGGCCAGGAAGATGGTGCCCTGGTTACGCACGATGATGGATTCGTCCGCCATGGCGGGCACGTAGGCGCCACCGGCGGTGCACAGGCCCATAACGACGGCAATCTGTGGGATGCCGTCGGCTGACATTCGGGCCTGGTTGTAGAAGATGCGGCCGAAGTGGTCACGGTCCGGGAAGACTTCATCCTGCCTTGGCAGGTTGGCGCCGCCGGAGTCCACCAGGTAGATGCAGGGCAGGCGGTTGGTTTCGGCAATTTCCTGGGCGCGCAGGTGTTTTTTGACGGTCAGCGGGTAGTAGCTGCCGCCTTTGACGGTAGCATCGTTGGCGATGATCATGCATTCGGTGCCGCTGACCCGGCCGATGCCGGCGATGACACCGGCGGCGGGGACGTCTTCGCCGTAGACGTTGTAGGCGGCGAACTGGCCGATTTCGAGGAAGGGGGAGCCTTCGTCGAGGAGTTTGTTGATGCGCTCTCTTGGCAGGAGTTTGCCGCGTTCGGTGTGGCGCTTCTGGTATTCGGGGCCGCCGCCCTGGTGGATGGTTTCAACTTTTTCCCGGAGGTCGGTTACGGCGGAGGCCATGGACTGGTGGTTGGCCTGGAATTCGTCGGACCTCGGGTTAATTTTGCTCTGGAGCACGGTCATTTTTTCGTATCCCTCGGTTTAGGGGGCGTCCGGGCCTGGCGGGGTGTTCTTTCCGGGAGACGCTACGAGCACATCCATGTGCGCTTGACTGTGGCCATCCCTGGCCACAGACACTCCCGGAAAGAACACCCCGCCAGACCCTCGTTCAGCTATATCAGTGGATTCGCCCGGGCGCTGACTTCTTATTTGTTCAGGAACAATTCCCGCCCGATCAGCATCCGCCGGATTTCAGACGTGCCCGCGCCGATTTCGTAGAGTTTTGCGTCCCGCAGCAGGCGGCCGGTGGGGTAGTCGTTGATGTAGCCGTTGCCGCCGAGGAGCTGGATGGCGTCGAGGGCGAGTTTGGTGGCCATTTCGGCGGAGTAGAGGATGGCGCCGGCGGCATCCTTTCTTGTGGTTTCGCCGCGGTCTGCCGACATGGCGACCATGTAGACGTAGGATTTGGCGGTGTTCATGAAGGTGTACATGTCGGCGACTTTGCCCTGAACCAGTTCGAATTCGCCGATGGCCTGGCCGAATTGTTTGCGTTCGCGGATGTAGGGTACGACGACGTCCATGGCGGCTTGCATGAGGCCCAGGGGGCCGCCGGAGAGGACGATGCGTTCGTAGTCGAGGCCGCTCATGAGGACTTTGGCGCCGTTGCCCACGCCGCCGAGGACGTTTTCTTTGGGGACTTTGCAGTCTTCGAACACCAACTCGCAGGTGTTGGAGCCGCGCATGCCGAGTTTGTCGAGTTTCTGGTGGCGGCTGAAGCCGGGGTAGTCGCGTTCTACGATGAAGGCGGTGACGCCTTTGGAGCCGCCTTTCGGGTCGGTTTTGGCGTAGATGACGTAGGTGTTGGCGTCTGGCCCGTTGGTGATCCACATTTTGTTGCCGTTGAGGACGTAGTGGTCGCCTTCGTCGCGGGCGTGGAGTTTCATGGAGATGACGTCGGAGCCGGCGTTGGGTTCAGACATGGCCAGGGCGCCGATGTGTTCGCCGCTGATGAGTTTGGGCAGGTAGGTCTGCTTTTGCTCTTCGGTGCCGTTGCGGTTGATCTGGTTGACGCACAGGTTGGAGTGGGCGCCGTAAGACAAGCCTACCGAGGCAGAGGCGCGGCTGATTTCTTCCATGGCCACTACGTGGGCCAGGTAGCCCATGCCCGCACCGCCGTATTGTTCGCTAACGGTAATGCCCAGCAGGCCCATGTCGCCCAGTTTGCGCCACAGGTCCATGGGGAATTCGTTGGAGCGGTCGATTTCCTCGGCCCGGGGGGCGATTTCATCGGCGGCGAAGCGGTTGACCTGTTCACGCAGGCTGTCGAGGGTTTCGCCGAGGCCGAAGTTGAGTTCGCTGTATTGGGATTTCATGGTGCTTACCTTTTGTTCTTGTTGAGTGTTCGAGTCGGCTGTATTGCCTAGCCGACTTTACGCAGCTCGGCCAGGGCTTCCCGGCAGCGGGCTTCGTGGTTGTCGAGTTCGATTTCCATCATGGCGATGTCGTGTTTCTGCTGCTCCAGCTGGGCGCGCCGGCGTTCAACCACTTCCAGGGCCATAAGCAACTGTTTCTCGCTGCCGGTGGCGGTTTCGTCCCACAGGGAGAACAGTTCCCGGATTTCCGCCAGGGAAAAGCCCATGCGTTTTCCCCGCAAGGTCAGTTTCAGACGCACCCGGTCTTTGCTGCTGAAGATGCGTGTCTGGCCGTTGCGGGTGGGGTGCAGCAGGCCTTCGTCTTCGTAGAAGCGAATGCTTCGGGTGGTTACGTCAAACTCCTTGGCGAGTTCGCTAATGTTGTAGGTTTTCTTGTCGCTCATGTGCGGCCCGGAACGGTTGTTTTATTTCTGCCCAGATTAATGGAAGTTTACGTTAACGTAAAGCTTTGCTTAGGATCTGGTTTGGGCTCCTGGCCTGTTGGTTGTGGGGGCGGGTACGCGGGGTGTGGGGTATTTTTCTTCTGGGAAAAACAACT
>CAYUNQ010000245.1:0-3280 GCA_964446185.1 uncultured Marinobacter sp.
GCCGACAGCGCTGACTCCCTCAAGGCTGCCGCGGAAGAACTCGGCTGCCCGGTCGTTGCCAAGTCAATCACCGAAGGTTATGACGGCAAGGGCCAGGCAGTACTGAAAAGCCCGGACCAAGCCGACGACGCCTGGGACATGATCGGCCACCCGAAGGTGATCGTAGAGAAGTTCGTCAATTTCAGCCGGGAAGTGTCCATCATTGCGGTGCGCGGCGAGAATGGCGACGTTGCCTTCTACCCCATTACCGAGAACACGCACCACGAAGGCATTCTGCGCTACTCCATCGCCCCGGCACCCGGCCTTCAGGATCATATACAGAAAGACGCAGAGCACTACATCAAGGCCCTGCTGAACGAACTGAAGTATGTGGGCGTGTTAACTCTTGAGCTGTTCGAAACACCGAACGGCCTGGTGGCCAACGAAATGGCCCCCCGCGTACATAACTCCGGCCACTGGACCATCGAAGGCGCCATGACCAGCCAGTTCGAGAACCACATCCGCGCCGTCAGCGGCCACCCGCTCGGCAGCGTGGAACCCCGCGGGCTGAGCTGCATGATCAACATCATTGGCGAACACGGCGACATCGAACGGATACTGGAACTGCCCTACGCTCACGTTCACCTCTATAACAAGGGCGAACGGCCGGGGCGCAAGCTGGGCCACGTGAATGTTCTGGCAGACAGCTACGAAGAACTTGTCTGGCGGGTACGCAACTGCGCCCAGTTCCTGCCGGGCAGCCCCGAGTTTAAAAGTTCATTAACGGCAAAGGGTTGATTTAACTCAAACCGCCCCTATATTGCTTGAACGTACATCCACAAACACAGAGAGACAGGGAGAACGACCTCATGGCATTTGAACTTCCCGCATTGCCTTACGAAAAGAACGCTCTGGAACCGCACATGTCCCAGGAAACCCTGGAATACCATTACGGCAAGCATCACCAGACCTACGTAACCAAGCTGAACGGCCTGGTTGACGGCACCGATAATGCCAGCAAGTCCCTGGAAGACATCATCAAGAACGCCAGCGGCCCGCTGTTCAACAACGCCGCCCAGGTATGGAACCACACCTTCTTCTGGAACTGCCTGAGCCCGAACGGCGGTGGCGAGCCCACCGGCGCAGCCAAGGAAGCCATCGAGAAGGCTTTCGGTTCTTTCGACGAGTTCAAGAAAGAATTCAACGACAAAGCCGCCAACAACTTCGGCTCCGGCTGGACCTGGCTGGTGAAGAAGGCTGACGGCAGCGTTGCTATCGTTAACACCAGCAACGCGGAAACCCCGCTGACTGGCGCCGACAAGCCGGTACTGACCGTCGACGTATGGGAGCACGCCTACTACATCGACTACCGGAACAGCCGCCCGAACTACCTGGAAGGCTTCTGGAACCTGGTTAACTGGGATTTCGTGAACGAAAACCTGGCCTGATCAGGCTCCAGGCGTATCAGCTGCTAAAAGGCTGACGCCTCCAAACGCCCGCCCGGGGTAACCCGGGCGGGCGTTTGTGTTTCCGAACAGCATCAATCCGCAACAATCAGATACAAGGCAAATCACAAAACGCTGAAAAAATCGTCCATACTCCATGCAGTTACGGTAATTCTGGACCATACTGTTGTCCTGATCGGACAAACCGTACCAGCCCCTGATAACACCCGTGCCGTTAACACAAGAAACTGCAGGATGCCCAGAGCCTTGGATGTAGAGCAACACCTCGGATACCGGATTTTACGCTGGATGCTGGCGACCGCCGTCCTCTGCGGCGTGCTGGTAAGCTCCGTGCAGGTTGTTCTTGATGCCCGGAGGGTTTCCAACGAACTGGAAGCCCAGGCGGCACAAACCATCAGCATGGTCCGTGATGCCGCCACGCAGTCGGTGTTCAGCATTGACGACATACTGGCCCGCCAGGTGATCGACGGCCTGCTTGCCCTGAAATCCATACACCTGGCCAGAATTACCCATCCTACCGGCGAAGAACTCGGTAGCCGGGTTCGCCCGCTACGCGACAACGCTTTCCGGCCAGTAACCGATCCGATTTTTGGTGCCGTGCGCGAGTATCGCGAAGGCCTGAGCCGCAGCGCCAGCCCGAATACCGTTTACGGTTACCTGGAAATCCATTTCGACACCGCCCCCCTGGCTGCCACCTGGCTAACCCGGGCTGCGGTCACCTTTGCATCCGGCATCGCCCTGGCACTGATTCTGGGCCTGATCATGTTCGTGGTGTTCCACCTTCTACTGACCAGCCCACTGTTGCGTATTGTCCATTCCGTGAAAAAAGTCGACCCGGAAAAGCCGGACGACCGCCTGATCGCGCTTCCCAAAGGCCACAGAAGCGACGAACTCGGGCTCTGGGTCAATGCCACCAACAACCTCCTGGTTGGAATCGGGAACAGCCAGAAACGCCACCGCGAAGCAGAAGACCGGGTTAACAAGCTGTCCCGCTTTGACCAGCTCACCGGACTGCCCAGCCGGGATACCTTTCTGGACTCCCTCCGGGACGAAATCATCATTGCCCAGAAGAACAACCGGATCCTGGCGCTCATGGTGTGCGGCATTGATGACTTCAAGTCGGTAAACGACCAATGCGGCTTCCGCACCGGCGACATCATCCTGCAAACCCTGGCCAGCCGGCTGACCGCCAACCTGTCGGCCGACCGATTTATGGTCGCCCGCCTCGGCAGTGACCAGTTTGTGGTAGTCGAGAAAAACCTGAAAGACGGTTTCCAGGCCGCCGAAACCGCTGAAAAGATCCTGTCCACCTTTGCCACCCCGGTGAATGCCGGAAACCACCGCATCTCCCTGACCGCCACCATCGGCATTGCCCTTTACCCGTCAGATGCGCCGAAAGCGGACCCATTGCTGCAAAGTGCCGAGCAGACCATGGCACTGGCAAAGCGCAGCAGCCACAACCACTTCCAGTTCTACGTGGCCAGCATCGACAAACAAATCCGTGAGCGCAAACAGCTGGAAAAAGACCTGGCCTCCGCCCTGGTCAACCACGAATTCCACCTGGTGTACCAACCCCAGGTCAGTCTGGGTAACAAGCAGGTGATCGGCGCCGAAGCCCTGCTGCGCTGGGAACATCCGGAGAAGGGGCTGATCCCGCCGGACTATTTCATTCCGGTGGCGGAAGCCAACGGGTCCATCGTGGCAATCGGCCAGTGGGTGCTCGACCAGGCCTGCTGGCAGGCCGCTCGCTGGGCCAGCGAGGGCAAGTCGCTGCGGATTGCAGTAAACCTCTCGGCCGTCCAGTTGCGCCAGGAATCGATTGTCGAAGACATCCT
>CAYUNQ010000246.1:0-3241 GCA_964446185.1 uncultured Marinobacter sp.
CGACGATGGCCAGCCGCCCCCTCGAAAGCTGGTCAACCATCTTGTCGTCCACCAGAATTTTCTTGATCTTCTTGCCGTCAACAAACTGATAAGAGGTTTCGCCCCGCCTGCGATCCAGCCGGTTGGTTTCAATCAGCTGCCGGATCTGGGCCTGGATCGCTTTTTTCTGGGCTTCTTTCTGCTTCTCCAGGTTCAACTGGCGGTCTCTTTCGGCCTGTTCCTGCCTGGCCTTGCGAGCGCGCTCTTCGGCTTCATTCACTTGAGCCGTGCCTTTGGGCTGTTGTTTCCGCTGCTTGCGCTTTTCGCTGCGAATGGCCCGGGCCTTCTTTTCATCGGCCAGCCCGGCTTTCATAAGTTGTTCCTGCAAAGACGCCATCAGTGACTCCATGGATTCGTGGTAAACTTCAGTCATTATCTGTTCAGTATACGCCGTCAGTGCGCACTCAATAACCCACGTTTACTTCACCTCACGGATTTTTTATGTCTTCTTTCAAAGAGCTGGGCTTGTCGCCTGCCATGCTGGCCAATCTCGAGCGGCTGGAATATACACAGCCTACTGGTATTCAGGTTAAAGCCTTGCCGCCGGCAATGGCGGGCCGGGATGTGATTGCGATGGCTCAGACCGGCAGCGGTAAGACCGCTGCCTTCGGAATACCGCTGATCGAAAAGCTGCAACCGAAGCAGTTCGCGGTGCAGGCGCTGGTGCTGTGTCCTACCCGGGAGCTGGCCGATCAGGTGGCCAAGGCTTTGCGGGAGTTAGCCCGGGCTAAAGATAACGTAAAGGTGCTGACTCTGTGTGGCGGTGTGCCCATTGGCCCGCAGATCGGATCACTCAGCCATGGTGCTCATATCGTAGTGGGCACCCCGGGGCGAGTAGATGACCACCTTCGCAAGGGCACATTGAACCTGGACCGGCTGAAAACCCTGGTGCTTGATGAGGCCGACCGGATGCTGGACATGGGCTTCGAAGAAGTGATGACCGCAATCCTTGCGCAAACTCCTCGCAACCGCCAGACGCTTCTGTTCTCTGCCACCTGGCCCGATGCTATCCGGGCCATCAGCGAGCGTTTCCAGTCGAACCCGGAAGATGTCCGTGTTGAGGCTCAGGATTCCCGGCCGGATATTGAAGAGCTGTTCTATGAAATCGCGCCTGACCGGCAGGTTGATGCGCTGGCAGCCTTGCTTTCCCGTTTTCAGCCTTCTGCCAGCCTGGTGTTCTGCACCACCAAGCGCGACTGCGATGAGTTGTCGCAGGCGCTATCGGATATGGGATTTGCCGCGCTGTCTTTGCACGGCGACCTGGACCAGAAAGACCGGGATGGCACCCTGGTAAAATTTTCGAACCAGAGCTGCACCGTACTGGTGGCCACCGATGTGGCAGCCCGAGGTTTGGATATCAAGGGGCTTCCGCTTGTGATCAATGCCGAGCCTGCGCGGGATCCGGAGGTCTATACCCACCGGATTGGGCGGACAGGACGGGCAGGTGAGCAAGGCCATGCCATTACGCTGTGTACCCCGAAGCAGGGCCACAAGATCTCCCGTCTTGAGGATACCCTGGGGCGCCCGGTAGTCTGGGGTGATACCAGGTCACTAATGGCTGAGCCAGTGCGCCCTGTGCGCCCGCAAATGAAGACCCTGTGCCTTGCGGGCGGGCGTAAGGAGAAGGTGCGGCCGGGGGATGTTCTGGGTGCCCTCACCGGGGATGCAGGCATACCCGGTTCGGCCGTTGGCAAGATTGACCTGTTTGATTTTCAGTGCTTTGTCGCAGTCCGGACCGAGTGGGCCGAAAAGGCGCTTGCCCGCCTTGAGGCCGGGAAGGTAAAAGGCCGGAAGATCCGGGTTCGGTTTGCCTGAGCGCTCGGAAAATCCCTATAGAAATGTGTGCTTTCGGTTGCTCCCCATTAATGAAACCGGTAAATTACGCAGGATTTTGCCTCCCGATTTGCCCGTTCTGGCCATAAGACGCTCGTCTGATTGGGTTGTTCGGCCGAACCGGGGAAATCACATAAACCAATACAGGTAGCTGTTCGATATGAATGAGCTGATGTCACAAGCCGTTGAGCTGATGATTGCCGGCATGGGTTTTGTGTTCGTGTTCCTGATTGTTCTGGTATACGCGACCGGCCTGATGTCCAAAATCATTCTGCGGTTTGCGCCGCCAGAGCCGGCAACCCCGGCCAGAACGCCACGTGCCAAGCCGAAGGCGCCCGCGTCGGTTGACCCTGACACCGCCGAGGCCATCAAGAAGGCGATTGCACAATACCGGGCACGCCACAAGAAGTGACCCAGGTACAGAATAGAACCTTTTAACAGAAGGCTGACACGATGACTGACACGAAAAAACCGCTGGGGATTACGGACGTAATTCTGCGTGACGCCCACCAATCCCTGCTGGCCACCCGTATGCGGCTGGACGATATGCTGCCGATTGCCGAGAAACTCGATAAGGTCGGTTTCTGGTCTCTCGAATCCTGGGGTGGTGCTACCTTTGATTCCTGTATCCGTTACCTGGGCGAAGACCCCTGGAATCGTATCCGCGAGCTGAAAAAAGCCATGCCCAACACGCCCCAGCAAATGCTGCTGCGTGGCCAGAACCTTCTGGGCTACCGTCACTATGCGGATGACGTGGTAGAGCGGTTTGTAGACCGTGCCGCCGAGAACGGCGTAGACGTGTTCCGTATTTTTGATGCGATGAACGACCCGCGCAACCTGGCGACTGCTATCAAGGCGGTTCGCCAGACCGGCAAGCACGCTCAGGGCACCATTTCCTACACCACCAGCCCGGTACACACCATCGAGAACTGGGTTGAACTGGCCAAAGAAATTGCCGACATGGGCGCCGATTCCATCGCCATCAAAGACATGGCCGGCCTGCTGAAGCCCTACGTGGCTTATGACCTGGTCAGCCGTCTGAAGAAAGAGCTGGATATCCCCATCCACATGCAGTGCCATGCCACCACCGGTATGTCCACCGCCACGGCGATCAAGGCGGCGGAAGCCGGCATTGATAACGTGGATGCGGCCATCTCCTCCATGAGTATGACCTACGGCCATTCGCCCACCGAGGCGATTGTGGCGATCCTGGAAGGGACCGACCGCGATACCGGCCTGGACCTGAACCTGCTGGAAGAAATCCGTCTTTTCCGGGGATTGACCCGGTCCGAACTGGACGAGGTCAGGGAGAGGATCGCAATCAAGCGTTTCAAGAAGAATGAAACCATACTGCGGGAAGAAGATACGA
>CAYUNQ010000247.1:0-584 GCA_964446185.1 uncultured Marinobacter sp.
ATCAGCTACGCCGACATGCTGTACGAACCGGTCATGGCCATCCACCAGAACCCGCCATTACAGCGTCTGGTGGGCAACAAAATGGACCTGATCCTGGTGGACGAATACCAGGACACCAACGAAATCCAGCACCTGCTGCTGCGCTACGTGGCCGGCGACCGCGCCCGGGTGACCGTGGTCGGCGACCCGGACCAGACCATCTACGAATTCCGCGGCGCCAAGCCTGAATTTATCCTGCGCCGGTTCAGCGACGAGTTCGAAAGCCCCCTGGAACAGACCCTGAGCTACACCTTCCGGTACGGCCACCAGGTTGCCCTGCTGGTTGCGCTGATCCCAGGAGACTGTGTAAACTTGACTTTGTCCCGGCTCTAAAATTATGGCAGCAGTCTGCTGGCCAAATACCCGCCCTTGAGACCATCTCCAAACAACATTGCCACCGGCATTAACCGCCTCAAAATCATATCTCTGAGCTGTTAAATAAAAAAGCGTTTTTGTGGTTGCGGATATGTTTACCTTATACAGCGTCATCTGTACAGGCTGACCCCGACTGTAATTTCTCCTGGCGGCAACCAGCACGTAAAGCA
>CAYUNQ010000247.1:594-2937 GCA_964446185.1 uncultured Marinobacter sp.
AAACCTGCACCGGGCAGACAACGACAGCGACCAGATCCTGAAAATTCTGCAGCAGCAAAGCCCGGCGCAAACCAGCCGGAGCGCCATCCTGTTCCGGGTCTGGAGCCAGAGTGTGCCGATCGAGCTGAAACTGCTGGCCCGGCAGATCCCCTATCGCATCGACAGCGGCAAAGGGGCCCTGTTCAGCCGGGAAGTGCAGGCCATTATCGCCCTGCTGATGGTGGTCAGCGACCGCCTGCACCAGCTGCCCGACAGTGACCGGCTGGACCTGGCCCGGCAACTGCTGCGCTTTCCCCACGTCGGCCTGAAAGAGCCGGAACTGGAAAACCTGGCGCAGTTCCTCGCCGGGTTCGACAGCGACTGGCACGAACGCCTGCTGGCCATGGACTTCAACGCCCTGGCCCCCATGGCCGCGCGCAAGCTGAAAAAACTGGGCGAAGTGTTGATGCAGCTGCGCAACTACAAGGGCCCCGTGGCCGGACTGATCAGCGTCTACGCCGACCATACCGATCTGTATGAAGGCATTCGCAGCCTCGCCCTGACCCACGACAGCGCCGAAGAGCGCATCGACACCATCCAGGGCTTCCGCGACTACCTGAAAAGCCTGGATGTTGACGCCGCCGGTGCGCTGGACCATCTCAAGGCCCTGAAACAGAAGGCCGGCGAGCAGCGTGAACAAGGTGTACTGTTATCCACCATCCACCGCACCAAGGGCCTGGAGTGGCCGGTGGTCATCATTCCCGGCCTGCAGGAAAAGTACCTGCCCTACAGCCCCCGCCCGCAGGACGATGCCCGAGCCCTGCTGGAGAGTGAACGGCGGCTGCTCTACGTGGGCATGACCCGTTGCCGGGAGCAGCTGCACCTGATTACCCGCCCCGACAGCAGCCACCCGCACCTGGAGGGTGATCAGGGCCCCAGCCGCTTCGTGGCAGAATTCTGCTTCCCCCTGGCCCGGGAGCTGGGGCAGGTTCTCGATGCAGGTAACCCCGCCTCCGGCCAGCCCATAACGCTCCGGCATCCCCTCACTCCGGTCAGCCTGCGCTATGCCGAAAGGGCCAAAATCACCCTGGATGGCCAGGCGCCAGCCAGCACCCCGGACACCTCACAACCCGTATGGCACCAGCCCCGGCTCATTCACGCCATCTTTGGCGCCGGCCGCGTAACCGGGGAAGACGAAAGCTCATTCGAGGTACGCTTTGACAATGGCGACACCCTGAATTTCAGCAAGAAAAGCGCCCACCTGTACTTCACCCCGATAACAGACTGATCCATAAGTGGAATTCCCTGCGTACAAATCCTGACCCCGGTGAAGGTGTAATTTTTTGTATTTTTTGGCTTACTAAACTAGATTCCAGATAAGGCATTAAATCTAGGGATTTGTCTGCGTTCCTGATGAGAGAACGGGAACATAAAAATGAAACAGGAGGTTCTGCATGAACATCGTGCGCCCGGTCGCTTTGGCCGTTTTAGCTTCATCCCTGTCTGCGCCAGCCCTGGCCGCCGACAAGCAATCCATTTACCTGAACCCGTTCGCCGGTTATCAGCTGTTTGACGACAAGCGTGACCTGAGCGAAACCGACACCTACGGTGTTGGTATTGAATACCGGTTCAAACCCCACTGGGCGGTAGAAGCGGTTTACTCACGCGCTGATGCAGACCGCAAGTACGTGGACGGCGATTCCGAGTTCGAAGAACTGCGCCTGGACGGCCTGTATTACTTCCGTGGCCAGGATTCTGCCTGGAACCCGTACCTGGCCTTCGGTGCCGGCCATGCTGATTTCGGTGACGGCCCGGTATTTACCGCTGGCACCAACCATGACGAAACCCGTGTAAACGTGGGCGCCGGTGTGCGTTACAACATCAGCGACATGATTTCCCTGCGCGGTGACCTGCGCGAGTTCCACGGCATCGACGAAAGCACCTTCGACACCATGGTGTCTCTGGGCCTGAGTCTGGCCTTCCACCGCACCACCACCGAGCCCAAGCCGGCGGATGCGGACAACGACGGTGTGCCCGATTCCCGTGACCAGTGCGCCAACACCCCGGCCGGTGCCCAGGTAGACAGCCGTGGCTGTGAACTGGATGCTGACAACGACGGCGTTGCCGACAGCAAGGACCAGTGTCCGAACACCCCGGCCGGAGCTCAGGTGGACAGCCGCGGCTGTGAACTGGACAGTGACGGCGACGGCGTTGTCGATAGCAAAGACCAGTGCCCGAACACCCCAGCGGGTGTGAAAGTAGATGAAACCGGTTGCGAAGGTGTAACTGAAACCATCGAAACCATCGATCTGAGCGTTCAGTTCCCGACCAACAGCTCGGTGATCGACGCCACCTACGGCGGCA
>CAYUNQ010000247.1:2947-3216 GCA_964446185.1 uncultured Marinobacter sp.
GATGCCGAAATCCGTAAGGTTGCGGACTTCATGAACGAGTATCCGGAGACCAATGTAGAAATCGCCGGTCACTCCGACAGCGTTGGTGATGCCGAGTACAACCGGTTCCTGTCTGAGCGTCGCGCCCAGTCTGTCGCCAACCGCCTGACCTCGGTACTGGGCATTGATCCAGACCGCGTAACTGCAGTTGGTTACGGTGAAGTCGAGCCGATTGCCAGCAACGACACTGCAGCTGGCCGTGCCCAGAACCGCCGTGTAGAAGCCCGCAT
>CAYUNQ010000248.1:0-3214 GCA_964446185.1 uncultured Marinobacter sp.
CAGTGTGAACACAATGGCTGCGACCCACAGCCAGTTCTGTCATTATTGGCGCCTGTTTTCTGACGGACCAGGATCCTCTCCGTGAAGCACGATTGTCATTACCACCCGGGTGAACCCGCCAAGTGGCATTGCGGTGAATGCCAGCTGCATTATTGCACCCGCTGTATGCCCGATGCCGACACCCGCCAGCGCCGGGCACTGTGCCCCCGCTGCAGCAAAGCCATGCGTTATCTGGGCGCCGCCACTGAAGTGGTGCCTTTCTGGCAACGGGTGGGCGCGTTTTTCCGCTACCCGTTCCACACCGACCCGCTGATCGTCATCGCCATCTGCACCCTGGTGCCCCTGATTGCGCCGCGCAACCTGTTCGGCGTGCTGATCTGGATTGTGCTGGCCCTGGCCCTGTTCAAGTACACCTACGCAGTCATTAACCACACTGCCGAAGGCCACCTCAAACCGCCACCCGTGGCCGTCGCCTTTACCGGCAGCGGGTTCAACATCGTGATTCTGCAGTTACTGGTGTTTGTGCTGATGGGCGGCCTTGTCGGTGCCGCCGCCATGATCGGCGGGCCAATCCTGATGATGCTGGCACTGGCCTTTGCCGTGCTGGCACTGCCGGCCAGCATCATGGTACTGGCCATGGAGCGATCCGTGGGTGCAGCCGTAAACCCGATGAACCTGGCGGTGCTGATCTCCCGTATCGGCACCCCCTATTTCCTGCTGTATGGCTACCTGATCCTGCTGACCCTGGCCTCCGGCGCGGCCCAGGACTTTGCCGTCAACCACTTTCCTATGTGGGTAGCGCAACCCCTGGCCGGCTTTCTGAACAGTACCTTCACCCTGATCCTGTTTCACATGCTTGGCTACCTGCTGTTCCAGTACCAGGAAGAGCTGGGCTTTGCCTCGGATTTGCAGGAAGAAGAAGGCCTAACCGAAAACCACCAGCGGGATCGCAGCAGTCGGTTTGATGCCGACCTGGACATGAACCTGAAAGACGGTAACTACGACCGGGTACACAGCATGCTGCTGGAAGCCCTGAAGAACGACCGGGATAACCCGGTGCGCGTCGGCCAGTTATACCAGCTGCTAACCGCCCGGAACGATGCCCGGGAGCTGTACCGGTTTCACCCCAGAATCATGGCCTGGCTGGCCGGGCGGCAGGATGGCGATGGGCTGAACCGGCTGCTGGAAACCCTGCTGGCTGTCGAACCCGGCTTCAAGCTCGAAGACCCGGAACTGGCGGTAACCTGTGCCACCACGCTGTATCACCGGGGCCACCCGAAAGCCGCCATCAAACTGCTGCAGGATTTCCATAAACGTTTCCCGAACAGCGACCAGCTGGCGCCGGCCTACCTGATTGTGGCCCAGGCCCTGGCCAATGGGCTGCAGCAATGGGAAAAGGCCAGCGCATTCCTGGCCTTCATCCAGAGGCGCTGCCTTGACCACCCCGCACACCAGGGCATTGAGGTCTGGCAGGAACAGGCCCGCAACCGGCAGCCTTTGAAAGGGCCGAAAGCGAGCTTTCAGGTGCCGGACTAGCCCCTTAACAACTGCCGGTAATGCCGGGCCTTGGGTTCCATCTGCAGCTTTTCGAACTCGGCCAGCAATAACCGGCAAGCTTCCTGCACCATATCCGGCTCGGCCTGCAAGCGCATGCGCTCGAAGGCTTTTTCTGCGGCTTTCAGGTCGTGGTTTTTCAGGCTGGTGAACAGCACCCGGTTATGGTCTTCCACGGCCAGCGGGTGGTGGGCTTCGCCCTTGCTGAGGTACTCGTTCCAGACTTCCAGCATCTGCTCTGGCTGGCGGCGGTTCATGGCATCGGCCATCAGGGTTCGGGCCAGGTCCCGGTATTCCGGCAGGTCCGGGCGCAACTTGGCCAGCTGGTACAGGTGCTCCAGCAAGACCGTTCTGTCCGGATAGTTCTCCCGTAAAGCCTCGAACTGGCGCCGGGCCAGGTCGAATTCCATGCGGCCAACACTGGCCATGGCCTGGGCATACCCCCGGGTAAACTGCTCGTCTTGTTGCTCCGGTTCCGGCTCGAAGAACTCTTCTTTTACCTGCAACCAGCTCTTGCCCAACAGCCAGACCAGGGCAGCCCCCGCCAGCAGGCCGCCGGCGTGGGCCATGTAGGCAATACCGGTAGCTCCGGCAAACCAGTAATCGTAGATTTCCTTGCCCAGCCACACCGGCAGCATGGCAATGGCGGGCGCCCGGAAGTAGTTGAAATACACACCCAGGAAGTAGAAAAACCGGATTTTCTGCAGGCCATAGATGGCCACGTACATACCCATCAGCCCGGATATGGAACCGGATGCGCCCACCAGCGGGATCTGGCTGCCCATGGAAAACGCCGTAAACACCAGCCCGGACAAGGCTCCGCACACCAGGTAGGCCACCAGGAATTTGCCCGGCCCCAGCGCCCGCTCCACGGTAAAACCGAGCAGGAACAGGAACAGCAGGTTGCCGATAATATGGCCCCAGCCGCCGTGCAGGAACTGGTAGGTGATCAGGGTATACAGCGACAGGTCTGACGGTACCAGCCCCAGCTGGAAGGCGCTCATGCGGCTGATCCACTGCTCCTCGATGGCACCGCGCTGCTCCGACCACTGGTTGCGCTCGGCTACCGACCAGATCAGGTCACGATTGTCTTGCAGGTACTGGTAATAATCCCGGTCAAACAGCAGGGTAACCGCCTGCCAGCCTTGTTCATCCTGCTCCCTCAGGGCCTGGAATTCCTGCAGCTCCAGCACACTCTGCCGGTCCCCCTCAAAGCGGATTTCCCGCTGCAGGTAGTCTTCGTAGGCGGGGGCTTCCAGTGCCAGCAGGTTGCCATCGAGGTACTGCTCGATGGCTGCGTCCAGCTTGCGGTCGTCTGCTCCCTGATAGAACAGGAACACCATGACACAGGCCATCATCAGGCCCAGGGTTACCCAGGGCGGGCGTTTCCAGTTGATGGCGTTCTCGGCGGGGATAATCAGCATGGGCGGTCACAATTCATCATAATCTGTCCCTGAAAAGCTGTTTTTTACCATAGCGGGGCCTTCTTTTCGCGGTGTAATGTCATCACCAGGTCACACAAATGCCATTCAATCGGTGACCAACAACCCCGTCAGGGGCTATCGACCATTAGCCAATTGTTGTTATTGCTCTATAACTGAATAGTGAAACGGCAATAACAAGAAGAACCTGACACTGGACTCAAGGATACTGCACATGA
>CAYUNQ010000249.1:0-3209 GCA_964446185.1 uncultured Marinobacter sp.
ACTTTTTCTGAGCCCGGGGCTACCACGGCGCGCACCATGATTTCCGGGTAGGTGCGCACAGGCCGGATGATGGAGTGCACGCCCAGAGCCTTGAATCGTTCCCGATTGGCGTCGCTGACACATTCAATGGTGGCCTTGTTGCCAAGGTTGGACTCGGTGAGCCGATGGGCGATGTCGAAGGTCAGGCTGTCTGAAAAGGGATCTGATTCATCGGAGGCCAGGATGATGATATGTCGGGCGCTGCCGGCGTGTACGGCTTTCAGGGCTTCCGGGTCGTTGCCGGCTCCGTGAAAATGCACCATGCCGCAATCCCTAAGCTCCGCTGGAAGGCCGCCGGGAAATTGCCGGGTCAGCAGCATGATGGGAGCAGTGTGGTACTCCGGCACTGAGCGAATCTGCGTGGCGAAGCGCATGAAGTACTGTTCGCCGCCACTGCGCGGGGTGTTAATGATTACGATGTGGTCTTTCATGTTGTAGATCCAGCGTCCGGTCAGGATTCGTTCACGGCGGTAGAACCGATATTCAATGTAGTCACTGACAATCAAAGTCAGTAGCGTGATGGAGCCAAGGAACATCAGGGCAATTGTGCTGATTCTGCCCACGGCGGTAACCGGGGCATAGTCGCCATAGCCTACGGTAACCAGTGTGGTCATCGTGAGCCACACCGCGTCGAAGAATGACAAGGGCTCTGCCGCCCAGAGCACCAGTATCTGTGCGGTAACCAGCAGCCCCAGTGTGGTGAAAAGGCGCCGGATGCGTTTGCGGATCAGTCCGCCCATGGGGAGGTTTGGCTGGTAGTGTTCCGGGTTAAGCGGACGGCGATTGCGCATCATGGCGTGGGGAAGCCTGTTTAGTCCGTGGCAAGTTCGTTATACAGTACCGGAAATATATCAGAGAGACAGGGGTTTGCGTTATGTCTGAGCTTTTGGGGTCGTTACCGGCGGGGCTTGCAGAGGCGGATGTCACAGAGGCCTGTGCCCGCAGTCTGTTTCTGTGCCAGACGCTGGAACGCTATCCGGAGCAGGTCCAGGCTGCCGTTAAGGCCCGCGCCCTGGCTGAGCCCACCACCGAAGCTTGGCTGAAACAGCGCTGGGGCGATTTTCTGGCAACCGTTGATTCCGAGCCATCGCTACACGCAGCCCTGCGCCAGTACCGTCGGGAAATTCAGTTCCGCATTATCTGGCGGGACCTGATGAAGTGGGCGGACCTGAACGAAACCATGCTAGCCACCAGCGCCTTTGCCGATGTGGCGATTGATGGCGCCCTGAGCTGGCTCTACGACAAAGCCTGTGAGGAGTTCGGCACGCCCATGGGGCGCGACCCCATTACCCGTGACCACGTGCCCCAGAAAATGGTGGTGCTGGGTATGGGCAAGCTGGGTGGGCGGGAGCTGAACGTTTCTTCCGATATCGACTTGATTTTTGCCTTTCCGTCCAAGGGCGAAACTGAAGGCGGCCGCCGGGCGCTGGATAACCAACAGTTCTTCATTCGCCTTGGTCAGCGGCTGATCCAGGCCCTGGACCAGATTACCGCAGACGGCTTTGTGTTCCGGGTAGACATGCGTCTGCGCCCCTATGGCCAGAGCGGTGCCCTGGCACTGAGTTTCGCAGCACTGGAAACCTACTACCAGGACCAGGGCCGGGACTGGGAGCGCTATGCCATGGTCAAGGCCCGGGTAGTGGCCGGCGACCAGCGGGCGGGGGAGGTGTTGATGGAAAGCCTGCGGCCGTTCGTTTACCGAAAGTACATCGATTTCAGTGCCTTTGAATCCCTACGCACCATGAAAGATATGATCAGCCGGGAAGTGCGCCGCAAAGGGCTGGAGAGCAACATCAAACTGGGCAGCGGCGGTATCCGTGAGATCGAGTTTGTGGTGCAGGCGTTCCAGTTGATTCGCGGTGGCCGGGACCGGGAGCTTCAACAGCGGGAATTGCTGAATATCCTGACAGAACTGGAAGAGCTGGAACTGCTGCCGTCTGCAGTTGTTGGGGAGTTGCGTGAAGCCTATGTGTTTCTCCGCAACCTTGAGCACGCCCTGCAGGGTATGGAAGATAAACAGACGCAGGTCCTCCCGGACGATGCACCATCGCAAGCCAGAATTGCGCGCATCATGGGCTTTGATGACTGGGCCGGTTGCCAGCAAGCGCTGGATGCCCACCGTAACCGGGTGGCCAGGCACTTCGCCAATATCATCGCCACCGAGGAAGACGAAGCCGGTGCGGATAACGGAGTAGACGATGGCTGCTACGAGCTCTGGCTGGCGGAGATGGACGAACCTGCAGCCCTGGAGTGGCTGGCAGAAAAGGGCGTTGAAAACCCGGAAGAAAGCTATAAGCGCCTGGTCAGCTTGCGGGACAGCCGCACAGTACAGACCCTGCAAACTCAGGGCCGCAAGCGCCTGAATCAGTTTATGCCGCTGCTGCTGAACGCGCTGCTGGAAGTCGAGAACACCTCCGAGACCCTGGAGCGGGTATTGCAGCTGGTAGAAGCCATACTGCGCCGCACCGCCTACATGGTGCTGCTGGTGGAAAACCCCGGCGCGCTTACGCAGCTGATGGGCCTGTGCAGCGAGAGCCCCTGGATTGCCCGCCAGCTGGCAGAAACCCCGCTGCTGCTGGACGAACTGCTGAACGCCGAGAGCCTGTACAGCCCGCCGGCTAAGGAAGCCTTGCAAGACGACCTGCGCCAGCAGATGTTGCGTATTCCCTATGAGGACCTGGAAGAGCAGATGGAGGCCTTGCGTTATTTCAAAAAGGCCCATGTGCTGCGGGTAGCCGCATCTGAACTCAAAGGCACCTTGCCGCTGATGAAGGTGAGTGATTACCTCACCTGGATTGCCGAAGTGGTGCTGGACCACGTGGTGGATGTCGCCTTCTCCAACCTGGTCAGCCGCCACGGCTACCCGCGGCGGGCTGATGGCTCCGCCTGCGATACCGACTTCGCCATCATTGGCTATGGCAAGCTGGGCGGCATTGAGCTGGGGTACACGTCAGACCTGGACCTGGTGTTCGTGCACCAGGCCGATCCGCAACTGGCCACCGACGGCGACAAACCGATAGACAACGCGGTGTTCTATACTCGCCTTGGCCAGCGTATTGTGCATATCCTCAGCACCCAGACGCCGTCTGGCCAGCTATACGAAGTGGATATGCGCTTGCGCCCGTCCGGTAACTCCGGCTTGCTGGTGAGTACCCTGCAGGCCTTTGAGA
>CAYUNQ010000250.1:0-3190 GCA_964446185.1 uncultured Marinobacter sp.
AAGGGCTCGGTGCAGGCGTTTTCCCGAACCGGAATACATTGCAGAAGGTGTTGCCATACGTCCTCGGCATTGAGTTCATTCAGCATCTCGTGGCGGCCTCTGTCAAACAGCCGGAAGGTCACCTTCTGGATGCCGGCTTCGCGGATCGCCCGGAAGTGCTGGCGGATACCCTTGCCCATCTCGCCCACCGGGTCATCGGTGCCGGCAAACAGGTGTACCGGAAGATCCTGCGGCCATTGTCCGGGATTGATGCCAAGCATACCAGTGATGAAATCATGCCACAGGCCGGCAGTGCACTCGAACCCGCACAGCGGATCTGCCCGGTAGCGGTCCACTTGTTGCGGGTCCCGACTGAGCCAGTCGCAGTCGGTACGGTTAGGGCGGAAGTGCCGGTTGAACTGGCCGAAGGTCATGGCGCTTATGAGCTTGCTGTGGTGCCGGCGGCCGCGCAGCAGACGGATCAGCCAGACCAGTGCGGCGGACGCCCGCAGCTGGGGTTTGTGAATGCGGTTGGTGGCACTGAGCACCAGTGTGTCGAGCTTGTCGCCGTGCTGCGCAGCATAGCTCTGGGCGATGAACGATCCCATGCTGTGGCCCAGCAGGGTGACCGGCCGCTGCGGGAACTGCTGGCGGATGTGATCCACCACCAGGCCGAGATCGTCCACCACTTTCTGCCAGCCCTGATGGTCTGCGTAGTGGCCCAGGTCTTCCGGACGGCAGTCCGGGCCATGGCCCCGGTGGTGGTAGGTGACAACCGCCACGCCCTGAGTACCCAGCCAGCGGGCCAGGCCGGCATAGCGGTTGCCGTGCTCGGCCATGCCGTGGCTGATCACCAGGACGGCGCCGGGGGTGTCCGGGCAAAACAGGGTGCCGGTTATCCGGTGTCCGTCAGTGGTGGTCAGGTTCAGGGTGGTTTCGCTCATGCAGGGTGCCCGGTTGTTCGCTGTTGCTGGTGGTCGGGCGCTGCCACTCCGGTGGTCGCCACAAATGTCCGAGACGGGAGAGTAGACCGCCCGGGCGGCTCATGTCGCGGAACATGTCCACATATTCGTGGGTCCAGAGCACAATCAGGTTGGTGGAATGGATTTGCCGGGTGATGCCGTACTCCGGCGGATTGGCATCGTTTTCCGGGGCAAAGGTGCCGAACAGCCGGTCCCAGATAATCAGGGTGCCGCCGTAGTTGCGGTCAATGTATTCCGGGTTGCGGCCATGGTGTACCCGGTGGTGGCTGGGAGTATTGAACACCCGTTCGATCCAGCCGGGCAGCCGGCCCACCAGCGTGGTGTGCACAAAGAACTGGTACACCAGCGAGAAGGCATAGGCCACGCCGATCCACACCGGGTTGAAGCCGATCAGGGCCATGGGCAGGTAGAACACCCACATACAGTTGAAAATGTTGGTGGCGTTCTGGCGCATGGCAGTGGAAAAATTCATGCGTTCGGAGGAATGGTGCACCACGTGGGCCGCCCAGAACCAGCGCATACGGTGGCTGGCCCGGTGCATCCAGTAAAAGCAGAAATCCACGCCCAGGAAGGTCAGGAATCCGGTCAGCCAGTTCAGTTCCAGCTCGAACAGGCGGTAGTGGTAGCAAAGCGCGTAGACAGGGAAGGCAATGATGCCGGCAAACAGTAACTCGGTAACCTGGTAACCGGCGCCGAGGGCAAAGTTGCGGATGGCTTCGGCGGTATCCATCAGTTTCGGGTCGTGACGGATTTTCCGGTACTCCCAGAAGGTAATACCGATAAAGATGGGGGTGGCCACCATGAAAATCAGCTGCCGCTCATCCAGGGCCAGCCACGGAGCCAGTGTGTGCCAGAGTGCCAGCAGGCCGCTGTCTTCCAGAACGGCCCGCATCATGTCGAGTAATGCCATGGGAAAACCTGTTTTGTTTTTATTCAGGTTTTATCTTGGCATAACCAACGATGAATGCACTGTCCTGTTGCGACAGCGGGGGTGGCCTTTTCGGCCAATCGCCCCGGGGTTAGCGGTGCTTGTGGTACACCTGCACCACCGGCTCCAGTTTCGGGCGCCAGTCTGCCAGCCAGGCCTGTACCGGTTTCGGGATCTTTGCCGGCCTGGGCCAGGGCACGGGATATTGTTCGGGCTGGAACAGCGGGGCCAGCAGCGCTGCGGCGGTCAGGTCAGCCCGGGTGAACCGGTCACCCACCAGGTACGGCTGCTGCTCGTACACCTCTGCCAGTTCGGTAATCAGTTGCTCCAGGGTTTCCTGCGCGGCATCGGCGGTCTTCTGGTTAATCTTCATCCAGTTGCGCATGATCTCGTCCACCCGGCTGAAGGCCAGGCTGAGCAGGATGCGGTTGTAGAACGGTGTGCCGGCAGCCAGCAGCGGCACCACTACCTTCGGCCGTTGCAGGAAGTAGTGGTAGACCCAGGTGCGGATGGCCGCGCCAGCCAGTTCGTCCAGCTTTGTCTCCCAGCTGCGAACCTGTTCCTGCAGGGCCGGGTCTTCGGGCATCAGCGCGGGTTCCGCGAAAGTTTTATCCAGGTAGTCCAGGATCTCTGAAGAGCCCTGGATAATCTGGCCATCGTGGTCCAGCACCGGCACCGAGGACCCGGCCCGGGTCAGCTTCTTGATGGTTCTGGCGTGCTGGCCGGGAAGCAGGTTTACGGGCTGGTAACTGATGCCCTTGTAATCCAGGGCCCAGCGAACCTTTTCGGAATAGTGGGAGATGCAGAACTGGTAGAGTTTCACGGCCATGGTGATGATTCCCCTGAAATAGATGGCGCAAGGTTACCCTGTGTGGCCCCGGTACCACAACGGGCCGGTTCCGTGTGACGGAGCATGGTGAAACTGGCCAGGAATCTCTAAACTAGCGCCCCGGAGTCTGGACCAAAATAGGACGTTGTGATGTTTAAGGGACGAATTTTTTCGCTGACCATTCTTGGCGGCTGCAGCCTTGTACTGGCAGCTTGCGCTTCCCAACCCAAAACCCTGGCCCTGTCGGACTATGGCAGTTATCGCTGCGGCCAGCTGGATATCCGGGTTGCCCCGGCTGAAGACGGCCAGCTTCTGGGCCTTGAGTATCTGGACCGCCGCGTATTGCTGAAACCGTCCCCCGCCGACACCGGTGCCCTCTACGTGGCTCCGGGCGACACCTCCACCCGCTTCCTGGCCGTAGGCAAGCGGGCAACGCTGACACTCAAGGGTGATCTGCTGCCGGAATGCCTG
>CAYUNQ010000251.1:0-3157 GCA_964446185.1 uncultured Marinobacter sp.
TTGTATGACCTCGCCGTTAAGGGGCGGAAAACTCTCAAGATCAAGCTGGAGGTGGATAAGGATCCTCCGGGTGGGTTTGCTACCGAGGAGCGGCTGCTTTTACAACCTTTTTCCTTTTATACCAAATGTTTTGTCTTTCAAGATTTGTTTGCGGGCAAGATGCATGCTCTTTTATTCCGGAAGTGGAATAACCGGGTGAAGGGGCGAGATTGGTATGACTTTGAGTGGTACGTTCGCCAGGGAGCTGGCTTGGGGCTTGCACATTTTGTTAAGCGTGGACTCCAGAGTGGCGATATTGCAAGCCCCTGTCTTGATGAGCGGGATTTCCGGAATTTATTGCATCAACGTATCGATTCTCTTGATGTTCGATCTGCAAAAATGGATGTGGAGCGATTTATTCCGGAACCAAGAGATTTGGATATCTGGTCGAGAGACTATTTTCATGCACTGGCGGACAGGCTGAAGTTCGCCTGATTATCAAATTGAAGTGACCCCAAAAACTTGGACAGTTTAATCAGGCTGCAGCGGCAGCCTGCTCTCTGTACTCCACCGGAGTCAGGCCATTTAACGTCAGCCGGATTCGGTGGTGGTTATAGTAGTCAATGTACTGCGCAATACCGTGCCGTAATTGTTCAACACTATCGAACCGGTTCAGGTAATAGAACTCGGATTTCAGTGTACCGAAGAAGCTCTCCATCGCGGCATTGTCCAGGCAATTGCCTTTGCGGGACATGCTTTGAGTTAGCCCCTTTTCTTCGAGCATCCGGCAGTACTCCGGGTGCTGGTAGTGCCAGCCCTGATCCGAGTGTACCACTGGACTGGTGCCTCGTTTGAGTCGCTTGAAGGCCTTTTTAAGCATCTCCGTGACCATGGGAAGTACTGGCCGGTCACGGAGTTCATAGGCCAGGATTTCACCGTTGAACAAGTCCATCACCGGCGACAGATACAACTTGCGCCCCTGTACTTTGAACTCGGTAACATCCGTCGCCCACTTCGTGTTGGGCTTGCTGGCCTGGAAGTTCCGGGCCAGCAGATTCGGCGCTTTCTTGCCCACAGGGCCGCGATAGGAGCGGTATCGCTTCACCCGAACTCTGGATTTTAGCCCCAGCTGTTGCATCAGCCGTTGAACGATTTTGTGGTTCACCTGCTCGCCGAGACGACGCAAGGCGGCCGTAATGCGTCGGTACCCATAGCGACCATGGTGTTCGCGGTAGATCGCCTGTATGCGAGCCTTTAAAGGCTCGTATTTGTCACCCGCTCGCAGCACCTTGAGCTGGTAATAGAATGTGCTGCGGGACAGCCCGGCTGCACGCAGCAGTCGTGCCAGGGAATACTTTTGCCTTAACCCTTGGACCGCTTGCGCTTTTTGCTGCGCGCTGCGGCTTCCTCTTCCTGGATCAAGGCATCCAGCTTTTTTAGGTAAGCGTTCTCCGCCCGCAGGTACAACAGCTCTTCGATCAACTCATCCTGTGACATGCTGCGCTCTGGCACATCAGCAGGTGGGAGGTCTACAGACTTTTTGGCCATCGGGGCAGCTCGCTTGGTCTCGGAAAGTGGTTTGGTTAACTGACCACTATGATACTGCACCAACCACTTGCCAATAAGCCCTGTGCTCCTGAGGTTAAATCTCGCCTCTGCCTGCCGGTCCGTCAAGCCCTCTCGAGTCACGCACTTGACGACGTGAAGCTTGAACGAGGGGCTGTAATGGTGCTTGGTTGCAGGCTCCAGGCCCTGTATCCCATGGTATCGGTAGCGAGTCACCCAGCGGCGAACCAGCGAGTGATCTATGCCGTAATGTCTGGCGACGTTGTGGAGGCTGACTTTACTCTGGAGATGAAACTGCACGACCTCTAACTTGAACGACGGACTGTAAGTTTTTTTCATGTGAACCCCGAAAAGTTGGTGTCCAACTTTCGGGGGTCACTTCAGCCCGGGGGTCTGACCCGCCTACTCTTCTTTCATAATACGAACGACCCGTTCGTCCATGCAGCTACGCACGAATGCATTCATTTCACACTGATCGCCGGACTCGTAAAAGCGGAGCATAAGTTCATTGAACTCGAGTTGGCGTGAAGCCGGGATATTGATGGCAGGATAGCCGTTGCTCAGCAGGTGGCCGTTCATCATAAAACGCCCCATGCGTTTGTTTACATCGTAGAAAAACTGGCAACGGGCCATGGTCAGGAACAGGTGGACAGCCTGATCGTAAACATCATCCATGTGTTGTAGGTCATCGATCATGCGGTCAAAACGTGCTGGAAGTTCGCTGGCAGCAGGCGGCTCGTAATCAGTGCCGGCAATCAGTACGGAACCACTGCGAAAACAGCCCCACTCCAACGCTTCTTCCCTTGCAGCAACCGCATGCAGAGCCATCGCGCAATCGGCCGATAAACTGAAGATCCTTTCCCGGATCATCTGAAACAGCAGCTTCCAGGCCTCGCCCTGATTAACCGCGATTTGCTGATCGCTCAGCCGGTGCCCACCCACAGTGACACCCTGTAGCAAGGTTTGCACCTCCGGCAACGTGAAGTTGATGCCCTCCAGGCGCACTGCATCGTAAACAAATACCGACACCGCACGTTGTGCAAGCATAAGTGCTTTTTCGGGGTTGGGTGGCATTGACCAGTGGTTGTCTGTGGCGGTGGGCATTGCGGCTCCGGTTGGCGGTGCAACTGTCAGTTGTTTTCAAGACTGCCAATTTACCATACCGGGCGTTAAAAGCTGAGTTTACACTTGCTATGGAGGACACTGGTGCCTGTCCATGCGAAGGCTAGTGCCTGTCCATGAATCACGCTGCCTTTAGGAATGACATTCAAAGGGACTGGGGTTAACTGGGCGCCCTTCTCCAGTGAGCCGAACCACAAAGGGTAAAAGAAGCTGCGGTGAGTTCTTACACTCACTAATTAAACATTCCTAGATACCAACCTGAAAAGAAAAACAGAAACATAAGAATCGCATATACGGTGAAAGGCACGATTACCCAGAGTTTCAACGAAAGAGGCAAGGGCTCCTTCTCGTCACCCATTCTGGATTCGATGCGGGGCCCTATTCGCGGAAGGTTCCGAAATGCAAAGAACGCGTATACATGCCCAACCCTCATCCATCGACCTAGAGGTCCATTCCTCCAGATTATACGGACCTCATCCAGTTTCTTACC
>CAYUNQ010000252.1:0-3153 GCA_964446185.1 uncultured Marinobacter sp.
ATGACCAACCTGCAGCAATTGTTGCGCAGGCGGCTGAAACATCCGGGCGGACCGGTAACGGCGTCATTCGGTGTGGCCTTGCTGGGCCATGGCGAGAGTGTGGACAGCTGGCTGCGGCGTGCCGATGGTGCTTTGTATGAAGCCAAGGAAACCGGACGTGACCGGATTGTCTACGCCGATGCCCTGGCTCAGAGCGGTTCCGGCGCCGGCCGGTACCGGAACAGTCGCAAGCCCAGCAACAAGCTGGCAGAGGTCAGCCCTGCGGTTAATCCCAGCCAGAACCCGGCTGCCCCCAGTGCCGGCAGCAGCACGTCGGTAAAGGTCAACAAGTAGCCCAGCGGCAGGCCGATTCCCCAGAACGAGAACAGCATGATGAACATGGGGATGCGGGTGTCTTTGTAGCCCCTTAGCGCGCTGATGCAGGTAACCTGAATGACATCGGCAATCTGGAACATGGCGGCAAAGGTCAGCAACCGGACAGTGACTGCCTGCACCTCTGCATCGCTGGAATACAGCGCTGCAATTGGCCCGGAAAACACATACAGGGCGCTGGCAAAGATCAGGGCGATGGCCGAGGCCAGAATCAGGGAACTGCGGGAAATCAGCCGGGCGGTATCCGGGGCCCGGGCGCCAATCAAAAAACTCACCCGTAGTGTCAGTGCCATACCGATACTCAGCGGCAGCATGAACAGCAGCGACACCACGTTCAGGGCAATCTGGTGCCCGGCCACGACCACCGGGCCCAGGGGGGCCAGGAACAGGGCGATCACCGAAAACATACTGGCTTCAACAAAGATGGTGAAGCCGATAGGCAGGCCGATCCGAAGAATGTAGCGGATACCCTCCCAACTGGGTTTTACCCAGTCCGCCAGTAAATGGAAGGCCCGGAAGGTCTTGCTGAAATTCAGGTAGACCAGCAGGGCGATGGCAGCCGTGCCATTAGAGAGCGATGTAGCCCAGCCGCAACCCACGCCACCCATGGCCGGCAGGCCGAGCTTCCCGTAGATGAAAATGTAGTTCAGCGGCAGGTTGATCAGGGTACTGAGCAGCGAGAACGCCATGATCACCCGGGTGTGGCCAAGGCCATCGGTCAGGCCCCGCAGAGCATTCATCAGCAGCATGGCCGGGATGCCCCAGGCGAAGGCGCTCAGGTAGCCCTGGGTAATACCAGCGGTGGTCGATTCCATTTTCAGCAGGGCCAGCACCGGCTGTACGTTGGTCAGCAGCAGCACCATGACCACCGTGCCGGCCAGGGCGATGTACAGGCCCTGCCAGGTGGCCGGCATGATTTTGTTGGTGGCGCGGGCGCCGTTGTAGCCGGAAATGATTGGTTGCAGCGCGCCGAGCAGGCCCATGAAAAACAGGAACAGCGGCATCCACAGGCTGCTGCCGATGCCCACCCCGGCCAGGTCTTCGGCGCTGGCATGGCCGGCCATCACAGTATCGATCACGCCGTTGGCCATCTGTGCCAGTTGGGCAATCAGGATGGGGCCACCCAGAATGGCCAGGGTTTTCCACTCGGTCAGGGTGCGGCTTATCAGGGGTTGCCGGGCTTCAGGCAAGGGCTGGTGGCTTTCATCCATGGTATTCGAGGCTTCTTTAAAGATAGACAGACAGTGGCGCTGGGGGCCGGCAGGGGGATAATACCCTATCGATAGCCCTGGTTCTTATACGAACAAGCACGCCTGCAGAAACTGCAATTGCCGCTGGAAATCAGTAAAGTAGCAGCCCGGATTTTCTGCAGGTGTGGCGCGATGAAGCTGTTGGTTCTGGTTACGATTCTCTGGGCGTTTTCGTTCAGCCTGATTGGCGAATTCCTGGCCGGCCGGGTAGACAGCGACTTTGCGGTGCTCAGCCGGGTATTGCTGGCCGCCCTGGTGTTCCTGCCCCTGATCCGCTGGCGTGGCGTTCCGGGCGGCCTGAAGCTGGGCATAATGGCCACCGGTATGCTGCAGTTCGGGATCACTTATCTGTGCCTGTACCGCTCCTTCAGCTACCTGACTGTGCCGGAAGTGTTGCTGTTCACTATCTTTACCCCGCTGTACGTAACCCTGCTGGACGATGCCCTGTACCGGCGCTTCTCCCCGGTGGCCCTGCTGGCTGCAGTGATTGCTACCTTTGGCGCAGGCATCATCCGCTATGACGGTCTGAGTGAAGATTACATCACCGGCTTCCTGTTGCTGCAGGTGGCCAACTTCACCTTTGCCGCCGGCCAGGTGGGCTATAAGCATGTGATGCAGCGCTATCCCCTGGACTTGCCGGGGTATCGCACCTTCGGTTATTTCTTTATCGGTGCCCTGATTATTGCCCTGCCGTCGTTCCTGATTTTCGGTAATCCGGAGAAACTGCCTTCTACCGGACTGCAGTGGGGCATTCTGGTCTGGTTGGGCCTTGCGGCCTCTGGGCTGGGCTTGTATCTGTGGAACCGGGGTGGTTGTCAGGTGGATGCAGGTACCCTGGCCATTATGAACAACGCACTGGTGCCGGCGGGGCTATTGGTTAACCTGTTGATCTGGAACCGCGATGCAGACTTGCTGAGGCTGGCGCTGGGTGGTCTGGTGATTGTGTTCTCCCTGTGGGTGAACAACCGGTTCCGGCGCCGAGCAGCCGCCTGATTGCCCGGTTGCGGGTGGTCCATCACCCACTGAACAGCATTTCAACACTGGCATCATTTGGCCAGTGCTGGCAGAATCCGGCTCCAATTGCCCCGGCCCATTGGCTGGGGCATCCACAATCCGTAATTTCCTAAAGCCAAAAGCACAGGAAGAAAACTCATGTCTCAGTCCAACTCCGCATCTGACAGCGGTACCGGGGCTCGCGGACTCTGGTCGTCCAGACTCGCGTTTATTCTGGCAGCGACCGGTTCTGCTGTCGGCCTTGGTAACGTGTGGAAGTTCCCCTACGTAACTGGCGAAAACGGCGGCGGTGCCTTCGTTCTCGTTTACCTGCTTTGTATCTTCATCATTGGTATTCCCATCATGATGGCCGAGGTGTTTATCGGCCGGAATGGTCGCCACAACCCGATCACCAGTTTCCGGCTGGTGGCAGAGCGCAACCTGGCGTCTCCGGGTTGGCGTATTTCTGCCATCATCGGTATGTTCGCGGCCTTTATCATTCTGTCGTTCTACTCCGTTATCGGTGGCTGGGCGGCTT
>CAYUNQ010000253.1:0-3140 GCA_964446185.1 uncultured Marinobacter sp.
ATGCCACCATAGCCGGCAGCCAGTACCAGGGCGCCCAACAAAGCTGCCGGCATCAACACCAGCAGCAGCCCCATGGCCAGTGCCCCTTCCTTGCCGGCCTTGGTGCGGGTTCCCAGATGCAGCCAGGAACGCCAGAGCTCATCACTGGATAGCAGGCCGAGCCGGTCGAGCCTCTGCCGGATTACATAGGCAAGCAGAAAAACCACCAGAACCATTCAGGCATTCTCCGTTGTTCTTAACACGCGGTGGAAATAGGCCCACTGGAATGCTTCACCGGGGTCGGTTTTTCGGCCTGGAGCGATCTCGCAATGGCCGGTAATACGCTCAGCCGTAATGGCCGGCCACGCAGCTCTGGCCAAAGCCGTAAGCTGCGCCAGGGCCTGGTATTGAGCTTCGGTGTAGGGCACGTCATCCGTGCCCTCCAGCTCGATACCGATGGAAAAGTCATTGCACTCTTCCTCGCCCTGAAAGCAGGAACGTCCGGCATGCCAGGCACGGTCCAGACAACTGACGAACTGGACAACCGATCCATCCCTTCGGATCAGCGCGTGAGCAGACACCTGCAGCCCGGCAATGGATTGAAAATACGGATGGGCACTTGTATCGAGCCGGTTACAGAAGAAGTCTTCGATGTAGCCGCCGCCAAATTCTCCCGGCGGCAAACTGATATTATGCACCACCAGCAATGAAACGGCTGCGTCCTCAGGCCGCGGCCCGAAATTGGGAGAGGGACACCAGTGACATTCAGGGAAACGGCCCGTCGTTCGGAGCTGTTCTACCCGGGCGTTGAAGCGGTTATCAGACAAGGTAAATCCAGACGCGCAGTGAGTGATTCAATGCAAGGATTGAATCACAAAGCGCATTCCGATGCCACGGAATAGCACCAGGCCATCAATCCTTGCGGCTGTAGCGCAGGTTATCGATGATGGACTCCAGCGCCCGGTCAAAGATCAGGCCGTCATCCAGCATACTGATCCCACCCGCCTGCATCGCGGCAGCCAGACCTTCTCGCTGGTACTCTGCCACCTTGGCGCCACTGCGGTTCACAAAAATGTACTTGCCTGTGGCCTTGATGAACGCCGCCAGTTTACAGCGCAGACGGGTGTCATCATCACGCTGCAACTCCACCCAGGAACCAACCCGCATGTTGTCTGCGCGGACAAGCCATTCTTCGGAGACCATTGGGCCTTGTTCAGGCTCCTGCTGCCCAAGCACCTCGGGCTCGGCTTCCACCACGGGCTCCGGCATCCGCGCGAGTTCTGTCTCCGCCTCTGCGTCAGCCTGCGGGGCCGGTGCCGGTTCCAGTGCTTGTATCTCAGCCACTTCCGCCGGCTCGGCTGCCGGTACCGGCTCAACCTCCGCCGGAGCTACCACCAGCTTCTGGAATGCATCGACATGGGCCAGCTCGAGGTCCCGCACAGCGGAATCGGTGGCGAACGGATCCCAGGAGATTTCCTTCAGGGCTGCCCTTAAACCTTCCACAACGCCCGGAATGGTTCTCAGCAACTCGGCCCGGGTTGAGCCGGAGACAGGACTCGGATCAACTGTCCAGATCAGCCGGCTGACCAGCTCGCAGGCATCCTGCCACTGCAGGCTGTCTTCACCCTGACGCAGCATGATCCACTGCAGGTATCGGGTACATGGGCCATCCAGCAACGTCCGGATGGCTTCGGGAATGTCCCGGCCTTCCGTTTGCTCCAGCATCAGATCCTTTGCCGCCTGGCTTGCTCGTTCCTGCCGTGCCCGGCCTTCTTCGGCGTCGCGCAGACGCTGCTCAACCAGCTCACGACGCCGGCGATCCAGGTCCATGAAGTGGCCAAAATCTTTCAACAGCTCCTCAAAGAGCGCCACGCTGTCAGTGAACTCGGCAAGAACCCGACTGACCACCTCTTCAATTTTCTCGCGCAGCGGGTCGCGCATGCCCGGCCGCTTTTCATTCCAGCCGATTGCGGCAAGGGCCAGCTCATTCAGTAGTTTGCGCACCGGGTGACCGCCCCGGTTGAAGAAATTACGATCACTCAGGGCAACTTTCAGCACCGGGATCTGCAGCCGGCCAATCAGGGACTTCATCACCGGGTGCAGTTGGCGGTCATCGAGAATGAAATCGAACAGCATCCCCACCAGGTTGATCACATCACTGTCGACCTGGGCCAGGGCCACGCCGGACCCTTCTGCAGGCTGCAGAACAGGCTGCAACTGCTCACGCAAAGGCATGACCTGGTCAGCAACAGACTCACCACCACTGGTGGCCTGCAGTTCGTTCAGGCGCGCCAACAAACGGCCGGTATCCAGTACATTACTGCCCACGGCAGGCTGGCTGACAATGCCAGCATCAGCACCCTGACGCAGCAGGGCACTCAATTCATTAAACGTAGCGGAAGCAAGTGAACTGCCGGCTTCGGCGGAAGTTGCCGGATCCGGAGCAGCTTCCAGCCCGGTCCCTGCGGGGGCAACAGGCGAACGGACAGGCTGGGCGGGCATCGGCGCACGACCAACCGGGGCGTTCTTCATACCCGGGAGAACACCTTCCGAGACCAGGGCCTGATTGCACTGCCGGTAGAAATGATCCAGCTTGTCTGTCAGCAAGCGCTCAAAGAGTTTCAGTACAACGAGCTTAGCCCGGATATCGATATCCAGGTCTGAGCAGGCTTCGGCAATGCTGCCACAGATGACTTCAGGGCTCAGGGGGATCTGGTCGTCAGACAATTCCAGGCCGGGCACCAGGTGACGAACCCGTGCCGCCAGCATTCGAATTTGTTCCTGGTGCCGGTTGCCCAGCCGGTTGGTAAGGCTCTCGATCGCCACCTGCTCTTCCAGCTCGGAATGCTCCATCAGGCTGAGCGTGTCCTGGTTCACTTCTTCCAGAGAACCACCGGAGCGTACCGGTTTGAACCGGCCGAGCTCGTTAAACGCCTGGCCTACATACTGCAGTACAGAGAGAGCGATGGCCTTGCGGCGAAGCCGGAGCTCCCGCATGGCATCGAAATACGCGGACTGATCCGTGTTGGAGCCGGCACGGTCGGCCAGAGAAAACAGACTGTCGTCGGCCTGCTCGAAGAAGCTGACGAGAACGGCTTTCAACTCCTGCCCAGCTGTGTCACGAAGCCGGACCAATGCCGTAGGCAACGTAAACCCGCTCA
>CAYUNQ010000254.1:0-3113 GCA_964446185.1 uncultured Marinobacter sp.
TCTTTTCGTCTTGCTGGCCCGGGGCAACATTGCCCTGTCGATCGTACTGACGGTTTCAGCCAGCCTGATCACCATCCTTACCTTGCCGCTGTTTACCAATATGGCGCTGCAGCACTTCATGGGTACTGAAGAGAATATTTCCCTGCCGGTGGGCAAGACCATCGCCATGCTGGTGTTGATTGTGCTGTTGCCGGTGGCCATCGGCATGCTGGTCAAAACCCGGAAACCGGACCTGGCCCTGAAAGCAGAAAGCCTGGTGAGCATTTTCGGTGGGGTGGTGCTGGCGTTGTTGATTGTGGCCCTGCTGTTTGGTGTGCGGGACCAGATCTGGGATTTGCTCAAACAAGCCGGGCCTTCCACCATTGCCCTGAACGTGGCCGGTATTCTTCTGGGGCTGCTGGCTGGCCGCCTGGCCGGGCTGACCCAGCGTGAGTCCCTTGCCGTGGCGGTAGAGCTGGGGGTCAAGAATGGTACTATCGGCCTGATGGTGACTCTCACCCTGCTGGAATCCAGCACCATGTCGATTCCCGCGGCGGTCTACGGCGTGCTGATGTTCCCCATCGGTTTTCTGCTGGCAATGTATGGCCGCAAGGTTATTCCCAAGTCGTCCCTTGATCGTGGATAGATATCGCCTGTAGGACCCTGCTACCCGACCGGGTAGCAGGGTGGTTATAGCCGTCGTAAAGGTTCGGTTTAGTTGTCCCGCTCGACCTTCACGGGGTCCAGGCTGCCGGTACGGAAGTCCACTTCCAGCTCCCGGCCGCCGTCATCGTTGCCTTCTACCTCGATGTCGCCGTTACGCTTGATTTTCAGCTCTTCGATGGTTTCCATGCCCTGCCCGCGGGCGGCATCCAGAAAGACCTGGACTTCCTGCGCGGTCAGGCCATACGAATTGCCTTTGGGCTTGCGGCGCTGTTCCCGCTCGATGTCGCCGTTGCCGTTCAGGTCCAGTTCCACAAACCAGTCCTGGCCCATCCAGCCCTCGATCTCGATGTCATCGGCCCGGTCATCGTCAAACTCGATGCTCTGGAAGTGGGTGATGCCGTAGTCACTGCCAACCTGCAGCATGCGTTCGGCGTCTTCAAAGCTGCCCTTGGCAAAGGCTTCGGGGGCTGCGATAAGGCCGCTGATCAATGCGATGGTAAGGGTCTTTTTCATGGTGTTCTCCTTGTTTCTCTGTGTTTGGAAAGCTGCCGGTTCTGCCCTGTTGGCTACCAGCTTGGGGCCAGATTAACGGGGCAGGGCTTTCAGCATCGTGATAGTCTCATTCATGATTCGTTCATCTGGCCTTTGTCACCATAATAAGCATGGACAAATACCGTTTTTCTCCGCACTTTCTACCCGCAGACCGGTTTTCCCGCCGGGTGGTTCGGGCACTCCTGTTGGCGCTGCTTGTCGCGGGCGCTGCGCCCTTTGCGCAGGTGGCTTGCGCCGATGATGACGATGACTGGCGTCGCCTGCACCACGAGGTGGAAGCCGGCCGCATCAAACCCCTGAGCGAGATTCTCGACAGCCTGGCCCGTGACTGGGTCGGGGATGTGATCGATGTGGATATCGAGAAAGACGACGGCGAGATTGTTTATGAGATCGAACTGCTGGGCCCCCAGGGGCAGGTGGTGGAGTTTGAGGTTAACGCCCGGACTGGCGAGGTTCTGGAGATTGAGGGCCGGAATATCCGGGGCATGGAGCGACGATGAAGATTCTCCTGGTTGAAGACGATACTGCACTGGCACAAGGCTTGGCCGGCGCCCTGCGCGAAGCCGGGTTGCTGGTGGAAGTGGCCGGGGATGGCCGCAGCGCAGATTTCCTGGTGAGTACCGAGCGCTACGATGCGGTGGTGCTGGATTTGGGCCTGCCGGATGGTAATGGTACCCAGTGGCTGGCAGGTTGGCGGGAACGGGGTATTGATCTGCCGGTACTGATTCTGACCGCCCGGGAGCGCTGGTCCGATAAGGCCGCCGGGTTCTCGGCCGGTGCCGACGATTATGTCACCAAACCCTTTGAAACCGCGGAAATCCTGTTCCGCCTGCGGGCCCTGGTGCGCCGGGCCCATGGCCATGCCCACCCGGTGATTACCGTGGGCGACATTGCGCTTGATACCCACGCAGGGCAGGTTACCCGTTCCGGCATGCCGGTTTCTCTGACAGCCCAGGAGTTCCGGCTGTTATCCCATCTGATTCATGCCGCGCCGCGCATCGTTTCCCGCACCGAGTTGTCCGAGCACGTCTATGACGGCGACCAGGAGCCGGATTCCAACGTGATTGATGTGCAGGTCAGCCGGTTGCGGCGCAAACTCGGTGCCGAGGCGATCGAAACCCTGCGCGGGCAAGGTTACCGGATGCACGGTGGCGGGGAATCCGCCTGATGCTCACGCGCCTGCGCCGCTGGCCTGTGGCGGTTCGGATGCTGGTGTCCGCGCTGGTTCTGGTGCTGGTTATCTTGCCGCTGGCGGGCACCCTGCTGGCCTGGAATTTCCGGCAGACTGTGAGCCAGTCCTTTGATGAGCGCCTGATGTCCTTTCTCAACGTGGTGATTGCCGGCATCGAATTCGACCCCCAAACCGGTGACCTGACCCCGGGCTCGCAACTGGGTGACCCCCGCTTTGAGCGGGTGTATTCCGGGTGGTACTGGCAGGTAAACGATAACGGTGGCCGGGTTATTACTTCCCGCTCGCTCTGGGATCAGCGTTTGCCCCAGGTCAGCGGCCGGGGGCCGAACTGGGTACAAACCCCTGGGCCCCGGGGCCAGCGGCTGCGCCTGGTGGAACGGGATATTCAGTTGCCGGCCTTTAATGGCTGGTTGTCGGTGTCCGTGGCGGCGGACCTGACGGAAGTGGACGCCCAGGTCGCACGGTTTAACCGATTGCTGGCGATATCGCTGACTACCCTGGGTGTCTTGCTGTTACTGATGATCGGTCTTCAGATTCGCTGGGGGTTGGCTCCATTGCGGCGGCTGGAGCAGGACCTGCGGGCTATGGAAGCGGGCCGGGCACATTCTCTGGGTAGCGATCTGCCAGACGAGCTGGCAAGGTTGGCGGACGCCATGAATCAGGTGCTTCAGCGGGATCAGGTATTGATTGAACGGGGCCGCACAGCCGCCGGTAACCTGGCCCA
>CAYUNQ010000255.1:0-3077 GCA_964446185.1 uncultured Marinobacter sp.
TCCCTGAAGTTTAAGTGGTTATAACAAACTCATCCTGAGTAGCGCCGATTATAACCACCCGAGTTCGGATTACAAACTGCCCGACCGGCCCCCGTGCAGTGGGTCACATCAAATATTGGAAGCAACCCTAGTTCGCGCCTTTAAAGCCTTTGCCCACAAGATACACTTCCCGGGAACGGGCCCTGGAGGAATCCGGCTTGCGCACCACCACCTTGTCGAACACTTCGCGCACCGCTTTTACGTAGTCATCGTAGCCTTCACCGTGGAACACCTTGGCCACAAAGCTGCCCTTGGGTTTGAGCACCTGGCAGGCCATGTCCAGCGCCAACTCCACCAGGTACATAGAGGCCGCCTGGTCTGCCGCATTCACCCCACTGATATTCGGAGCCATGTCGGAAATCACCACATCTGCCCGGGCGCCGTCCAGTACCGCCATGATCTGGTCAAACACCTCCTGCTCAGTGAAATCGCCCTGAATAAATTCCACGCCGGCAATCGGGTCCATGGGCAGAATGTCTGAAGCCACCACCCGGCCCTTATGGCCTACCAGGTCGGCCGCCACCTGAGACCAGCCACCGGGCGCCGAGCCCAGATCCACCACCAGCATGGTGGGCTGAATCAGCCGGTCCTTCTCGTTAATCTCCAGCAGCTTGTAACTGGCCCGGGACCGGTAGCCGTCCAACTGGGCCTGCTTCACAAAGGGATCATTAACGTGCTCTTCGAGCCAGCGGTTACTGCTTTTCGAACGTGCCATGGGGTGCCATTGGTTAACTACGGGAAAGCGCCATTGTACGCCGCCGCCAGCGCCGCGGCAAAAGTCCCCGGCGCCTGACAAGCAACCCGGCCACCAGTACAATGATCACAACTCAAGCTCCATACCGCCGGTAAAACCGGGCAGGAACAAACCGTGAAACTGGACGACATCAAAAAGCTGCATCAGAAAAAATACCGCCAGGCACTGGGGCATTTTCTGGTGGAAGGCGAACACCTGGTGCTGGAACTGGAAAAAGCCGCCACCAGCAACCCGCACTGGCGCAACGCCCAGCTCTATGTCACCAGCGCCTATGAACACTGGAACAGCCCCTGGCCGAAGCACCTGGTCAGCGATCGGCAAATGGCGCAGCTGGCAGACACCAAAACACCACAGGGCATTCTGGCCGTGGTACCTCTGCCGGCCGCCAGCCGCCGCCCTGCCACCGGGGAAAAAGCCGTGTACCTGCACGAAGTCCAGGACCCCGGCAATCTCGGCACTATTTTGCGCACCCTGGCCTGGTTTGGTGGCATGCGCTGCCTGCTCAGCCCCGGCAGTGTCGACCCGTTCAACCCGAAAGTGGTTCGCTCCAGTATGGGCGCCATCTTCCACGTGCCACTGGAAACGGACGTCAGCCTGGACCACCTCACCGGTCGCTACCCGCGCATTGCCTGCCTGGACATCGGCGGCGAAGCCATCGCCAGCCCGGAGTTTCGCAACCACGATTGCTACCTGTTCGGCAACGAAGCCCGCGGCATCCCGGCGGAAGCCCTGACCACCCTGGGCGCCCACCGCTTCACCATCCCCGGTGCCGCCGCCATCGAATCCCTCAACCTGGCCTCTGCCGTCAACATGGCCACCTACGAGCTCAACCGCTTATGAGCAACAACGCCTTCCAAGTTGAACACCGCTACCTGGACCTGCCCGACAGCTTCTACAGCCGGGTCAAACCCTCGCCGCTTTCACAGCCAAAAATGGTGTGCTTCAACCACAAACTGGCCGCGCAGCTGGGCTTTCATGTTCACGATGAGCAGGACTGGGCGCAGATTGGCGCCGGGGCGGAATTGCTGGAAGGAATGGAGCCGGTGGCGATGAAGTACACCGGTCATCAGTTCGGCATGTACAACCCCGAACTTGGGGATGGCCGGGGGCTATTGCTGTGGGAAACCGTCGCGCCGGATGGCACCCGGTGGGACTGGCACCTGAAAGGCGCGGGCACCACGCCCTATTCTCGGTTTGGTGATGGCCGGGCGGTGTTGCGCTCCACCATTCGGGAATACCTGTGTTCGGAAGCCATGCACGGGCTGGGCATACCCACCACCCGGGCGCTGTTTATGGTCAGCGCGAAAGACCCGGTGCGCCGCGAATCCATCGAAACCGCCGCCGCCCTGATGCGCGTTGCCAAAAGCCACATCCGCTTCGGCCACTTCGAATTTGCCGCCTACCATGACGGCCCGGAGGCAGTGAAAACCCTGCTGGAACACGTGATTTCACTGCACTTCCCGCACCTGATCGAGCTGCCGGAGCCACAACGCCACGCCCGCTGGTTTACCGAGGTAGTGGAACGCACCGCCCGGCTGATTGCAGACTGGCAGGCGGTCGGCTTCTGCCACGGAGTGATGAACAGCGACAACATGTCCATCATCGGCGACACCTTCGACTACGGCCCCTACGCCTTCCTGGACGACTTCGACGCCGGTTTCGTCTGTAACCATTCCGACCACGAAGGCCGCTACGCCTACAACCGCCAGCCCCAGATCGGCTTCACCAACTGCCATTACCTGGCCAACGCCCTGCTGCCGATCATGGAAGAAGACACCGTGCGCGAATGCCTCGGCAGCTATGAAACCGCCTACAACCAGCGCTTCAAGCACAACATGCAGGCCAAGCTCGGGCTGGAAGAAACCGACGACGCAGACATGGCCCTGATCATGGACACCTTCAGCATGCTGCACGAACACCGGGTAGACTACACCCGCTTCTTCCGCGGCATCTCAAACCTGCACCGCCATGGCAACGCCCCGGTGCGTGACCTTTTTGCAGACAGAAGCGTGGCAGACGAATGGCTGGAGCGCTACGAAGCCCGCCTGCAAAAAGAAACCCGCGCCCACGACGAACGGGAATACGCCATGCGCCAGGTAAACCCCAAATACATCCTGCGCAACTACCTGGCCCAGCAAGTCATCATGGAAGCCCAGAACGGCGACTACGCCCCCATGAAAGAGCTACTCAAAGTGCTGGAAACCCCCTTCGACGAACAACCCCAGTTCGAACACTACGCCGCCCTACCCCCAGACTGGGGCAAACACCTGAACATCAGCTGCTC
>CAYUNQ010000256.1:0-836 GCA_964446185.1 uncultured Marinobacter sp.
GCTGTGCAGCCGGTCGACCGCTCAGACCAGCGGGGCTGACCACCATGAGAGCACTGATCTCTGCGGCCATGGACCGCAGCCGCACCACGCTGCTGACCTTCCTGTTCCTGCTTCTTGGCGGCATGGCAGCCTACCAGGCGATTCCGAAGGAATCGAATCCGGACGTCACCATTCCCATGATCTATGTGTCCATGACACTGGATGGCATCAGCCCCGAGGATGCGGAGCGCCTGTTAGTGCGCCCCATGGAACAGGAGCTGAGGGCGCTCGAAGGCATCAAGGAAATGCGCAGTACCTCCGCCGAAGGCCATGCCTCGGTGATGCTGGAATTTGACGCCGGTTTCGACCCGGATAAAGCCCTGCAGGATGTGCGCGAAAAAGTGGACACCGCCCGCTCCAAGCTGCCGCAGGAGGCAGATGAGCCCCGGGTGCATGAAATCAACGTGTCCCTGTTTCCGGTGCTGTCCATCGGCTTGTCCGGCCCCTTGTCTGAACGGGAGCTGATCACCATTGCCCGCCGTTTGCAGGACGCCATTGAAGCCATTCCCGATGTGCTGGAAGTGGAGATTGGCGGCGACCGGGAAGACCTGCTGGAAATCGTGGTGGATGCCCAGGTGCTGGAAAGCTACGGCATCGATTTCGACCAGCTGGCGCAACTGGTCACCCGTAACAACCAGCTGGTAGCCGCCGGCTCGCTGGATACCGGCAACGGCCGTATGGCCCTGAAAGTACCCGGGGTCATCGAAACCATTGAAGATGTGATGTCGATGCCGGTGAAGGTAGATGGCGATACCGTGGTGACCTTCGGCGACATTGCCATGCTGCAGCGCACCTTC
>CAYUNQ010000256.1:846-3045 GCA_964446185.1 uncultured Marinobacter sp.
TTCAAGGACCCTACCGGCTTTGCCCGGATTAACGGTGAGCCGGCGCTGGTGCTGGAGGTGTCCAAGCGCTCAGGGTCCAACATTATCGAAACCATTGAGCAGATTCATACCCTGATTGATGACGCCCGCCCGCGGCTGCCGGAGACGCTGGAAATCCGCTACATCATGGATCAGTCCGAGGAGGTACGGGACATCCTCTCGGACCTGCTCAACAACGTACTGACCGCCATTGTGCTGGTGATTATCGTGGTCATCGCCGCCATGGGCCCCCGTTCGGCACTGCTGGTCGGCCTGACCATTCCCGGCGCCTTCCTGACCGGCATCCTGGTGATCTGGGGCATGGGCCTCACCCTCAATATCGTGGTGCTGTTCAGCCTGATCCTGGTGGCCGGTATGCTGGTAGACGGTGCCATTGTGGTGTCGGAACTGGCGGATCGAAACCTCAGTGATGGCCAGACGGTCAAGCAAGCCTGGGTAGAAGCCGCATCCCGCATGGCCTGGCCGGTGATTGCTTCCACCGCCACCACCCTGGCGGTGTTTGTGCCGCTGCTGTTCTGGCCCGGGGTGGTGGGGGAGTTCATGAAATTCCTGCCCATGACAGTGCTGGTCTGCCTGATTGCATCGCTGGCCATGGCACTGGTGTTCCTGCCGGTGCTTGGGGGCGTCAGTGGTGGCAAGCGGTCGCACCATGATCCGGAAGAAAGCCGGTTTGTTCAGGGCTACCGCAAGGTGCTGGCGACCCTGCTCAAGCGCCCGGGGCTGACACTGCTCGGTTCCGTGGTGCTGATAATCCTGATCTACGCCGCCTACGGTCGCTTCAATCACGGTGTGGAGTTCTTCCCCAGTGTTGAACCGGATTCCGCCCAGGTGCAGGTGCGCGCCCGGGGCGATCTTTCCATCCGGGAGCGGGATGCCATTGTGCGGGAAGTGGAGCAGCGCCTGCAGAACATGCCGGAAGTCAAAGCCCTCTACGCCCGCTCCATGCTGTCGACCAGCACCCAGATGGCACCGGATGTGATCGGCGTGCTGCAGTTCCAGTTTAACGACTGGTTCACCCGACGGACCGCCACCGAGATCCTGGAGGACTTCCGGGAACGTACCGCAGACATCCCCGGTGTAGAGCTGGAATTCCGCAAACAGGAAGGCGGCCCTGCCGAAGGCAAGCCGGTGGAGTTGCTGGTCAGCAGCATGAACAGCGCCGGGCTGGACGGCTATGTAGACCAGATACAACAGCAAATGCGCGCCCAGGGGGGCTTTGTCGACATTGAAGACGACCGCAGCTTGCCCGGCATTGAGTGGCGCCTGCAGGTAGACCGTGAAGCCGCCGCCCGCTTCGGTACCGATGTGTTGAGTATCGGCAGCGCCGTGCGGCTGGTGACCAATGGCCTGATCCTGGCTACGTACCGCCCTGAAGATGTGCGGGATGAAGTAGATATCGCCGTGCGGTTGCCCAACAACTGGCGCGAGCTGGAGCAGCTGCAGCGCCAGACCATCAACACGCCGAGGGGCCAGGTGGCGCTGTCGGAGTTTGTGACCCTGGAGCCGGGCGACAAGACCGGAACCATCGTGCGGGTAGATGGCCAGCGCACCGTGACCATCAAATCCGATGTGGCGCCCGGGCAGCGGATGGATGAACTTCTGCGTACCTTGCAGGCCGACATGCCGGAGCCGCCGGAAGGCGTTACCGTGCGCTTTGCCGGAGAAAACGAAGACCAGCAACAGGCCGCAAACTTCCTGGTGGCAGCGTTCCTGGTGGCGGTGGGGCTGATGCTGCTGATCCTGGTAACCCAGTTCAACTCCCTGTACCAGACCTTCCTGATTCTGTCGGCCATTGTGTTGTCGACCGCCGGCGTGTTGCTGGGCCTGCTGTTCAATGGCCAGCCCTTTGGAGTGGTGATGGTAGGGATGGGCATCATCGCACTGGCCGGCATTGTGGTGAACAACAACATCATTCTGATCGACACCTACAACCAGATGAAACAGGAAGGCAAGGCCGCCTATGAAGCGGCGCTGGAAACCGGCTGCCTGCGTTTCCGGCCGGTGTTGCTCACCGCGATTACCACCATATTGGGGCTGATGCCCATGGTGCTGGGTATCAACGTGGATCTTTTATCGCCTTCGCTGGGGTTGGGGGCACCGTCTACCCAGTGGTGGACCCAGCTGTCCAGTGCCATTGCCGGCGGCCTGGCCTTTGCCACC
>CAYUNQ010000257.1:0-2812 GCA_964446185.1 uncultured Marinobacter sp.
CTGACCGAGGAACAGAAAGCCCGGTTCAAGGAGCGTGAGCGCCAGATGCGCCTGGCCGAAGAGCGTGGTGAAACCCACGTGGGTGGTGAAGCAGCCCGCATCATTGCCGAGCGCAAGGCCCGCAAGAAGGCCGAACGGGAGCAACAGGCCCGCAGAAGTCTGGAGGGGGAAAACGCACGTAAGTCTGCGTCGAATTAAAGAAAAACCCAACCAAGGAGAAATTATGTTGATCAGGAAACCGCTGGTAATCGCCTGTATGGCCCTGGCCCCGATGGTTCATGCCCAGGAAAGCGGAAGCTGGAAAGGCGAAGCCGAACTGGGCGTGCTGGTAACCTCAGGTAACAGTGAGGAAACCAAGGTGAACGGCCGGCTGGGGCTGATTCACGAAACCGGCACCTGGCGCAACAGCGGCGATTTCAGCTCCAAGTACACCGAAGCGGAAGACCAAACCACCGCCGAGGAATACAAAGCTGCGCTGGAAGCCGACTACAAGTTCGACGACCAGCAGTACTGGTTTGTGCGCGGATCCTGGGAAGACGACCGTTTCTCCGGGTACGACTTCGAATCCACCCTGACCACCGGTTATGGCAACCGGGTATGGCAGTCTGGCGACCGTTCCTTCCTGGACCTGTCTGCCGGCGCCGGTTATCGCTACAACAAGCTGAAGCAAGTGGATGTGGACACCGGGCGTGACGTGGAAGAAGAAGCCATCGCGCGGCTGGCGGCCCAGTTCGATTACGGCTTGTCGGAAACCTCCCTGTTCCGGCAGAAACTGAGCACGGAAATCGGCCTGGATGACAACAACACCATCACCCAGTCTGAGACCTCCTTGCAGAGCACCATCGTGAACAGCCTGTCCATGAAAGTGGCGTTCCGGGTGAAGCATGTCTCGGATGCGCCGGAAGGCTCAGACAAGACCGACACCGAAACGTCGCTGTCTTTGCTCTACGGTTTCTGAGTCACACGTTGTTCCTCAGCCCCAACTCGTCCGGGTAGGGGGTGAGGTATTTCTGGGTGTGCAGGTAGTCTACCGGCTCTTTGCGCTGGGCCAGGCGCAGCAGCGTCATCGGTACCACCAGTGGGATCTCGCCGCGCCGGTAGGCTTCAATCTGCTCCAGCAGCACCGTTTTCTCTTCCGCAGACATACCGTCTTTCAGGTAGCCCAGCAAATGCTGCATGGCATTCACGTGGGAGCCCCGGCTCACTTTCTGGGTCATGGCTTCCATAAAGCCGTGAATATAGCGCTCGGCAATCTGCGCCAGTGGCTCGGATTTCAAATCGGCCAGCATCGGCCCCAACTGGCGGTAGATCTTTTCAGAATGGGCCAGCAGGGTGAACTTGTGGCGCTGGTGGAACTCCAGCAGGGACTGCTTGGTGAGCTGGTCGCCGGCCACGTTCTGCATCCAGTCGTCGTAGGCGAACACACGCTCGATAAAGTTTTCCCGCAGCATGTCGTCGTGCAGGCGGCCTTCTTCTTCCACCGGCATCAGCGGGTAGGCTTTCATCAGGGCATCCGCGAACATGCCCCGGCCATCGCGATGCATGAAGGCGCCCTCGGCGTTATGGATCTTGATGCGCTCCATGCCGCAGCTGGGGGATTTCGCCATCAGGATATAACCGCGCAGATTCTCCAGGGAGGGCAAAACCTGGCGGATGAAGTCCTGCATGGGTTCTGTGTGGTCTTTGGTGCCTTTGCTCTCAATCAGGTGCAGGCCGTCTTCGTGCTCGCGCAGGTGAATGGCCGGGCGGGGCACACCAAGGCCCGCTTCCAGCTCCGGGCAGATAGAACGGAACTCGAAATGCTTTGACAGCACCTGGGCGCAGTAACGGGAATGTTTATGGCCGCCATCGTGGCGAACTTCCTTGCCTAGCAGGCAGGTGCTGATGCCAACAGGTATACCGCTCACAGGCTTCTCCAGTATCGAAAAGTGACGTTGCTGATAGCATTTACGTACTTTTAGTGTAAACCGATCTGGCGGCTGTGCCATCAATCTCCCGACGAAACATGTCCGGCGGCCAATAAACAGAATCTGGATACTGCGGGTGTCAGTGCCCGTAAACCATCATGGTGGTGTCGGTAATAGCGAAATCGGTGAACTGCACCGAGCCGATGCTGGTGCCACCAATCTTGAATACCGGCATATCGATGTCCGCACGGAACTCGACATCGTGAATGGACAGCCCGTCTTTGCCGGAGCCCGCGCTGGTGCCTTTTGCAAGGCGGGCGGTGACATGGGCCATGCCGAAGTGGCCAAGGGTATCGTCGCCCCTGCGGTTGTGGATCTGCAGGCCTTCAATGCCGACGGCGGCGAAGTTGAACAGCAGGATTACGTCTGCTGCTTCCCAGTCCAGGCTGCCGTTGGTGATCTCAAAATGGGTATCCAGCTGCAGTTCCGAGCCGGAAACACTGTTGCCGTTGGCCAGGGTGCGCGTAGACGTACCGCCGTTACGAATCACCAGATCGGTGGGGCCGACATGGCCTTGCAGGAATATGTTGGAGAACAGGTTGGTGCTGCCTTCCGAGCCGGTGGTGGTCACACTGTCGATCGCCAGTTCGAAGTCCACCGCCTGCAGGTAGTCGGCCAGGCTGGTCGGGTCGCCGTAATCGGTGGCGCCCAGGTGGATAACCAGGTCGCCGCTGTTGAATTTCTTGCCGTAACCGCCGGAGAGTGCGTAGCGGGCCAGGGCATCGGCAACATCGGGATCAGAGCTGTCCAGCAGGCCGGCGTCTGCCCTGCGGGCGATTTCAGAGAAGCCGTGGGTCAGTACTTCGCCCTCACCGGCAATATCGACCGTCAGTTTCAGGTTATCG
>CAYUNQ010000257.1:2822-3045 GCA_964446185.1 uncultured Marinobacter sp.
GTTTTTCACATAGGTCTCGCCCTCCACGCCCATGTGGTAAAACAGCGTGCCCTCGTCGGTCCAGGTCAGGCTGTCGATGTTCAGCTTGGTTTCCAGCTCGATGGTGACCCCGGCCTGGCCGGTAACCGACGACATGGCTGAATCATTCAGCGGCTGGAAGTCAGCAGCGGCAGGCATAGGCAGCAAGCTGGCTGCGGACAGTAACGTGCCGGCAAGTGGCAGT
>CAYUNQ010000258.1:0-3041 GCA_964446185.1 uncultured Marinobacter sp.
AACTTTTTGGGGTCACTTCAGTATTCTGGGTCTGACCCGGACTTCAGGAACGCTGCAGGGAGAAGGGGTTGAGAAACTGGCGTTGCCAGAGGAGGTTTGCATCTACGGTGCTCAGCGCTGCTTCGTCGCACACGTCGGCCCAGTGGGTGTTTATGGTGCTGATCAGGTGGTCGAAGATGTCTTCGGCTTCTGATGGGGATAACAGAAATGAAGGCGCAGCCTTCAGGCAGGTAGCCAGCTGGCTCAGATTGTTTTGGCCCGCAATCAGCATGGCCTGAGAGGCTTCGTTGCCTGTTCTGCCTTGGGGGCAAATGTCGTAAGCCGGGGTGAGTTGAAGTTGCCGACCATCCCAGAAGGCTGCATGGTTTCTGGCGTGGTCATCCGTGTTGCCGCACAAGACGTTGAATACCAGACGGGTAAAGAGTTCTCGAAGGGCTTCAATGGGGTTTGCGAACCGGTGCCGTATGATTTCAGCGAAGTCTTCGTAACTGGCATAGCGCGCCATCATATCGTCCAGGCCCAGAATGGTGAGCGCCGATACCACGGCTTTTCTGGCCCAGCCTTTGGCTGTGTGCTCCCGGTCGAAGCGCTCGATGAGTAGGATATCCCGATTGGCCACGGAGGTCAGCCGCACCGGCGCGACACTTAGCCCCGCTATGGCTGCCAAACGCATAGCAATGTATTCGGCTTTGACTACGTTGTAGATGTCGGTAGTTGAGGAGAATTTAGCGATGTATTTTTTTCCGCCGTCTTCAATCAGTGCCTTGGGCCGGGCGCCACCGATGGAACTACCGTGGAACAACGCCTGGTCCAACTCCGACGTTAGCGGAATTCCTTTTTCAACCCGGTCGGCCGATGCAAGCAATTCTTCAAGGCTGGCATTTCTTGCAGCTCGCGCCTCGTAGTTTGTCGGCGAACGCTGAAAATCCAGAGCTCCGATTCGGTCGGAGCCGGATTCGAGCAGGTAGATGATTTCATCCAGCTGTGCGGGATCTACACCTGCACCCTTCAGACCAAGGCGCTTGTTGATGATGACCCGTCTGCCCCAGGCATCGGGCGCCGCATCCCGAATGCAACCGGGCATTTCCAACCCTTCAGGCGGCTGGATTACACCCCTGGCCAATGGTAGCTCCGGCTCATAGATCGGAATGGCTGCCGGCGTTTGCTCAATTCGGCTCAAGTAACTCTTACCGTATGTGAAGCTGAGCCGACCGTTCTCAGCTTGCAGCCGGCCCGCTACAACCGGTTCAACCTGACCGGGCAGCCAGATCCAGACATACGCTTCGTTATCAGAAATCATCATTCACTTCCGTCCTTGGTTTTCTTGCCGACTTTGGCAGCAAGGCCAGCGTCTGTTTTGCAGTGGCCAGAGCCCTTCCAAGCGCTGCAGGATCCTCCTCAAAAAGAGGGATCGAAAGAATCGTAGCCACCTCGAACACGGCACCAATGGCGCAGGCTGGGTCTGCTTTTTCGATACGCTGAAGCATGCTTCGAGATATGCCCGCCCGCTCTGCCAGCTCCTGTGCTGTCAGTTTTTGCCGGAGGCGCTCACTTCGGATGGACGTAGCGAGCAGCTCGAGGGCTGTTCGATTGTATCTGGAATATGGCCTGCTACTTATTTTCGACATAGTGATTTATTAAAAACTCATTTTAAACCTTTATGAGTAATTAATAACTCATTATGGTGAAATTGCAACCCGCCAGCTTTCAAAACGGGGTCAGACCCCCAGTACATTTTGCGGGGTGAAATGTATTGGGGGTCTGACCCGGGGTTGAAATTTTGGCGCAGGTGGGGCAGATTGTTGCGCTTTCAAATTAATCCACAAGGAATGTGTGATGCCCCGCCGACCAAGGATTTGTCCGGCCGGGATGCCCCAGCATGTGATTCAGCGGGGCAATAACCGGCAGGTTTGTTTTCAGGATTTGTCTGATTTCGCCACCTACGCTGTGTACCTCACCCGCTATCAGGAGAAGTTTGAGGTAGATATTCACGCGTGGGTGTTCATGTCCAACCACACCCATTTGCTGGTTACGCCGCACACTGATGACGGGCTGTCGGCTTTTATGAAGTCGGTCGGGCAGTCTTACGCGCAGTATTACAACGCCCGGTACGAGCGCACCGGCGGGTTGTGGGAGGGGCGTTTCAAGTCTTGCCTGGTGGATACCGAGGCGTATTTCCTGCAGTGCCAGCGCTACATCGAGCTGAATCCGGTGAAGGCGGGCATGGTGGATTACGCCGGCGAATACCAGTGGTCCAGCTACATGTGCCACGCCTACGGCAGCGGCTCGCGCTTTCATGTGCCCCACCCTTGTTACCTGGAACTGCAGCCGGATGCCGATCAGCGGCTGGTGAGTTATCGCAGTTTTGTGGCCAGCCCGATGGCGGAGGCGGTGGAAGACCAGATTCGCTATTCCGCGATTGCCGGGCTGGCGCTGGGTTCTGAGGATTTCCAGAAGCGGATGAAGAAGCGATATGGGGATGCTGCGGGTGCGGGGGCGGCGCCGGTGGGGTTTCGGCGGGAGCGGGTTTCCTGGATTTAGCGGCATCCTTGGCTTTGGAGAACGGCGCGGGCAGAAGGGTGGGGTCGTACCCCCTGGGGGGGGGGTACGACCCCTTTGTAGCCTGCCGGGTTCAGATCTCCACCTCTTCAAACAACTCCGGCACCTCCGCATGCCAGCCAAATTTCTCAGTAATGCGCTTGCGCATGATATCGCTGGCGACCATTTCACCGTGGGTAACGTACACGCGTTCGGGCTTCAGGTGGCCCTGCTCCAGCCAGGCCAGGATTTCGTTGTAGTCGCCGTGGGCACTCATGGAATTCAGGTTGTGGATTTCGGCTTTCACGGGCCAGTATTCGCCGTGGATTTTGACGTCTTCGGCGCCGTTCACCAGGGCGTCGCCGCGGGTGCCGGGGGCCTGGAAGCCGGCGAAGACCACGCTGTTACGCGGGTTCGGCAGCAGTGATTTCAGGTGGTGCAGCACCCGGCCGCCGCTGGCCATGCCACTGGCGGAGATGATCACGCAAGGGTAGCGCACGGCG
>CAYUNQ010000259.1:0-3013 GCA_964446185.1 uncultured Marinobacter sp.
GCCGTGGATGACGAGGTGGCGCACGTCCGTGCGCCGGGCCAGGTCCAGCCAGTCATCAGGTTTCAGTTCCCGGCGGCGGGAGCACACCACCTCGCCAAGATAGATGGTATCGACCGGCCATTCCGCGGCCTTGGCATAGAAATCAAACACACTTTGCTTGGACCAGAACCAGAGGATCGGGCCCAGGGATAGCTTCATCATGATAGATACAACCTTATTTCCACTTGCGATGGTAGGCGCCGATGGTGGTCAGACCACCCTCGGAAAGGCCAGACAGGGTGTTACGCCAGGCATCCTCTACCGTGAACATGCCCGGGTGCGCCGCCAGCCCGTCCAGCGCCTGGCGCCAGGTGCGGGCCACGTCGGCAATGTAGGCGGGGCTGCGTTGCCGGCCTTCGATTTTCACCGCGCTGATGCCCAGTTCCTGCAGCTCCGGCAGGATATCCATGGTGTTCAGGCTGACCGGTTCTTCAATGGCGTGGTACACACTGCCTTCCACCTCAAAGCGGCCTTTGCAAAGGGTGGGATAACCGGCGCTTTCACCGGGGCCGTAGCGGTCGATCAACACATCGTTCAGGCGCGACTCCAGCCCCTGCGGGGTTTCCTGCCAGCGCACGGCCTTGGCCGGAGAGCAGGCACCGCGGGTGTTAGGGGATTCATCGGTGAGATAGGACGACAGATAACAACGGCCTTCCGCCATGATGCACAGGCTGCCAAAGGCAAACACTTCCAGTTCAACAGGGCTGTGTTTGGCGACACCACGTACCTGGTCCAGCGACAATACGCGGGGTAATACGGCGCGGCGGATATCGAAGTTGTCTTTGTAGAACGAGAGGGCCTCGTGGCTGGTGGCCGACCCCTGTACCGACAGGTGGCGGGGGATGTGCGGGTATTTGTTGGCGGCGTAGTCCAGCAGGCCCATATCGGCCAGGATGATGGCATCCACACCAATGGATGCAGCCCGGTCTACCGCGCCTTTCCAGTGCTCCCAGCCGTCTGGCTGCGGATAGGTATTGATGGCGCAGAACACCCGGCTGCCTTTGGAATGGGCGTATTCAATGCCCTCCCCGGCGCGTTTCTCGTTGAAATTCAGGCCGGCAAACTGGCGGGCGTTGGTGCTGTCTCGGAAACCGAAGTAAACCGCATCGGCACCATTGTCCACAGCGGTTTTCAGGGCCGGCAGGCTACCGGCAGGGCAGACAAGTTCCATTACACTCCTCCACGTGGTGAAGGAGCTAACCTACTGCCCCGGGCCTGCCGGCGCATTGACCATTGTCAGACCGGGGTCAGATCAGGTCATCATCGTTGTTGCGGGCCTGGCGGACATCCCGGGCTACCGCGCCGCAGATCACGCCCAGCACCACCAGGGTGATGGCCGGCCACACCAGGATATAAGCACCGTAAACCAGTTCGTTTGTCATTTCGCACCCTCCGGAATCAGGCCGGCAGTGTCTTCACTGTCGGCGTCATCGTAGTCACCAACCCGCTTCTTGATCAGGTCGAAGTCAAAGCGCTCTTCCTTGTTGAGCAGGGTCATGGCAGTGCACACCACGGCACTGGCACCGTAGGCCGTCAGCGAAGCTACCAGCACCATGTAGTCTCTCAGGAACCCGGTGGCGAACATCAGCATGGCCACCAGTGTTATGGCACCGGCAACCAGTCCTGCCGCGCGGCCAAGAAACCGAACACCATCATGCCAATCACTACAGCTCCGCCGACAGACGCCAGGACCTCAAAGGCCAGTACGGTCATACCGGTCATTTCCAGCAGCTCAAAGCGGGCAATGCAGAACAGCGCCATGGCCACCACAACCGACCAGGTGAAGGCGGAATTGGTGACCCTGTCCCAGTAGCAACTGACGATCACCGGGAACACGATGGCACCCCAGAGTGCGCCGACAAACACCAGCATCACCAGGATATCCAGCGAGAAGCTGGCAAAGATCAGCCCGGCCACGGTGGCCACAATCATGGTAATTCGGCCAACCAGCATCATCACTTTCGGGTTGGGGTTGTCCCTGGCGATGTTCTTGCCATACACATCCGCCATCATGATGGTAGACAGCGCCGACAGGTCAGAATCCGCAGTAGACGACAGCGAGCCGATCACCAGGATAAAGAACAGGGCCACGAAGAACGGCGACAGGTAGGTAGACACCATCTGCGGAATCAGGTTGTTCATCTTGCCGTCGATGGGCTCTACACCAACCGACAGCGCCATCAGGCCAATCATGCCCAGGCCGATCACAATGGCACCGTAACCGATGGTGGCGGTCACGAAGGTAGACTTGATGTTCTTTTCGCGCACCGCAAACAAACGCTGGGAAATGGTCTGGTTGCCGATGGCATAGGCCAGCACCGCCACAAAGAAAGGTGCGCCCTGGTTCATGATGGCTTCCACCGAGAACAGGTTGGCCTGCTCGTCGGTCATCTTGCTCAGGCCTTCTACCATTACGCTGGGGCCGCCGGCAGAGAACAACACGGCAGGGATAATGATGATGGCAATCGCCATCATCGCGACCAGCTGGGCAAAGTCGGTAAACACCGAGGCCCGGAAACCGGACGTCAGCGTGTAGGCCAACACGCCCACACCGGCCACAATCACACCGGTTTCGAAAGACAACGGCGACAGCACCGACACCAGCGCACCGGCGGCCGTGAAGTTGACCATCAGGCTGATGATGCTGCCCAGCACATTGGAGAGCGCCAGGATCAATTGGCTGGAAGAGCCATGACGTGCGTGAATCAGCTCGCCCAAGGTGTGGGCATTGGGCGCCAGCTGGCGGAAACGCCGTCCGAAAGGATAAATGAACAGAATCATCAGCGCCCCCCACAAGCCGTAATGGAGTGGGCCTGAAACTCCATAGGTATAGCCCGAGGTAGCCGCAGCATAAAACGAAGCAGCCCAAATCCAGGTTGCAGTCATGCTGGCTGCGCCAACGCCGAAACCGATGCGCTGGTTGGCCACCATATAGGCATCGGCATCTTCATTTTTTTCACGGATAGTCAGCGTC
>CAYUNQ010000260.1:0-3007 GCA_964446185.1 uncultured Marinobacter sp.
TGTTGGCGGTGGGTGGTTCGTCGTCCGTCACCGAACTTTCCGGTGTGGCGGAGAAACTGAAGCAGAACCTGCTGGATATTCCCGGTATCTCCCGTATCGACCTTGAGGGCGACGCCGACGAACAGATTACCCTGGCGCTGGACGACGCCGCGCTTTACCGCCTTGGCGTAGCGCCCAAACGCATCCTGGATACCCTGGCCCGGCGAAACCAGACCATCCCCGGGGGCTTTGTGGTGGTGGAAGGCAAGCGGTTGTCGGTTCTTCCCAATACCGAGTTTGCTGATATCGACGCCATTCGCGCTACGCCCATCGAGTTGCCGGATGGCTCCCAGGTGCCCCTGGCCGCCGCCGCGGAAGTCTGGCGCGGCCCGGCAGAACCGCGCCAGCCGGAAACCTGGTTTGATGGTGACCGGGTGGTGCTGCTTTCGATGATCATGGAGGAAGGCTCCACCGATGCCATCCGTTTCGGCGAACGCATTCGCGAACGGCTGGAACAGGTGCGTGCGGATTTCGAACCCTACGAAATCCGCGAGATGTTCTTCCAGCCCGACAAAGTATCCGACCGGCTGGACGACCTGGCCTGGAGCCTGGTGTTGTCGGTGCTGATTATCGTTGCGGTGGTGTTTGCCGGCATGGGCATTCGTATGGGGCTGCTGGTGGCATCCATCCTGCCCATGGTGGCCCTGATCAGTGTCGGGTTGTATGACCTCGGCGGCGGAGTGCTGCACCAGATTGCCGTGATTGGCATGGTGATCTCGCTTGGTATCCTGATTGATAACGCCATTGTGATTGTGGAGAACATCCAGGGTCACCTGGATGCAGGCGTGCGCCGGCTGGATGCCTTGCGCAAGGCCGTTGGTGAGCTGGCCGGGCCGTTAGGCGCGTCCACCGGCACCACGCTGGCGGCTTTTGCGCCGCTACTGATGGCCAAGGGCGGCGCGGCTGATTTCACCCGTGGCGTGCCGGTGATGATCATGCTTACGCTGTCGGTCAGTTACCTGCTGGCCATTTCTGCGGTGCCGCTGCTGGCGGCCCGGTTCCTAAAGCCTCGCAGGAATATCCACAAAGACCGGCTGATGGGCCTGGCCCGTTCGCTGGGAGAGCTGGTGTATCGTTACCCGCGCCGTTTGATTGTTGCGGGCACCATGCTGGTGGCCATTAGTGTGGGCATGACGCCGTTCATGGCCCAGCAGTTTTTCCCCAACGCCGACCGCCCCAGGGTGATTGTGGAAGTGTATCTGCCCGAAGGCACCGACCAGGCGCAAACCTCCGAGGCCGCTGCGGAACTGGAGCGGGCCATTCGTGCCCGCCCGGAAACCCTGGAAGTGCACCGGTTTGTCGGCTTCACCGGCCCGGCGTTCTACTACAACCTGCAGCGGGCACCCCAGGCACCTAACCGGGCCAGGTTGGTGGTGCTCACGCCGGCACTGGAAGACACCACGGACCTGGTGGACTGGATTCGCCACGAGCTGGCGCCGGCGCTGCCAGAGCTGGATATCTCCGCCGGTATTCTGGGGCAGGGCCCGCCCCGGACAGCGCCGGTGGAAGTGCGTATTTATCACCCGGATGACGCCACCCGGGTGCGCGCCACCGAGCAGGTGTTTGCCACCCTGCGCGGTGTAACCGGCACGGTGGATGTGCGCCATGACCTGGATATCGGCGTGCCCAGTATTGCCATCAACGTGGATGACGCCACCGCTGCTCGCTACGGCCTGACCCGTGCCGACGTGGCCCAGAGCCTGTACGGCCAGAGCTACGGTGTGGTGGCGGAACGCTACCGGCAGGAAAACGATCCGATACCCATCATCCTGCGCTCCCGGGAAGGCACCGCGCTGTCGCTGTCCCGTTTGTTGTCGGTGAACACTTATAACGATAAAGGCGATGCCATTCCGCTTTCGGCCGTGGCCACCGTTGAAACCACCTGGGAACCGGCAGCCCGGTACCTGAGAAACGGTGTTCGGGTAAACACTGTGAGTGCCAACCTGGAAGACGGTTACAGCTTCAGCCAGGCCCTGGACGGCTTGTTTGCGGCACTGGATAGACAGCCTCTGCCGGCGGGTACCCGGATAGAACTCGGTGGCGATGCCGAAGGTTCCAATGATGCGAACAGCGCCCTGCTGACTGCGGCACCGATCGGCATCCTGTTGCTGCTGTTCTTCCTGCTGTTGCAGTTCAATTCCTTCCGGCGGGTAGGCATCATCCTGCTGACGGTACCGTTGGCCACCGTGGGTATTTTCCCGGGGCTGGTCTTGTCCGGCTCGCCGTTCGGCTTTCAGTCGTTACTGGGAGTCATTGCGCTGGTGGGCATTGTGGTGAACAACGCCATCGTGCTGCTGGATGTGATGGACCGGGAGCTGGAAAAGGGCCGGGCCATTGCCGATGCCGTGCGCACCGCCGTAGAACAACGTACGCGCCCCATCCTGCTGACCACAGCCACCACCGTGGCCGGCCTGCTGCCGCTGGCATTCTCCAGCTCCACGCTGTGGCCACCCATGGCTTGGGCCATTATCAGTGGCTTGCTGGCCTCTACGGTACTGACCTTGCTGGTGATTCCGTCGGTGTGCATCAAGGTGATCAAACTGCCGGTAGCGGAACCGGAAAACGCCCCGGCCTGAGACAACAGGGCCGGGTAATTACCCGGCCCTGAATTCGTTCTTCGCACGAATCATCAAACCCACACGCTGCCCCACCGGAACATGGGGGTTAGGGAATACCACGGCCTCCGGTGCTGTGCCCACCCGGTAGCGGGTTTCATCGTCTTCCCAGATCACCGTGCCGGGCTGGTACTGGGTAAAATTGGCCACCTCATCCGGCACGTGGAACCGGAACGATGGCCCGGTGTTCAACACCTCATGCACCACCTCAAACACCGTTAACCGGTCAAATGGTGGCTGGGCCTGTGGCGCCTGCTGCCCGCAAAACCGCCGGCGCAATGCCCGTTCAATCCCCCGGAACCGTCGCAAATCATTCCGCCCGAACGGCTCCACCTTGCCCAGCTCCACCGTAA
>CAYUNQ010000261.1:0-2970 GCA_964446185.1 uncultured Marinobacter sp.
CCACTTCGTCAGCCAGCAGTACCCGCGGCGCATGGCGCCGGGCCACTTCGTGGGCGATATAGAGCTGGTGCGGCAAATGCTGGGTTCGGGCGCCAATCAGCCCCTGGGCCGGCGAGGCCCGCAGGCGATCCATGTGCTCCAGGGTCGACACCCGCAGCCGGAAGGCTCCGTTACGGTCGAACTGGCCGGCAAACAGGCGTTGGTGCGGGGCAGAAAAATTCACCGAACCGGCCAGCTTCACTTCCGAAACCTGGTGGATATTCTCGCCATCGTCGGCGTGGTACAGCAGAACGCCGTTCAGGTCCTCCACGGCGCGCACAATGTATTTCTCGCCTTCGAAAGTCTCTATTTCCTCACCCTGCTGGTACACAATCCGCGACAGGGGAGCATTATCGATGGCGTAGGTGCGCTCCTCATCGGCCGCGGGAAAGCCCAATGTGACCCTGCGCCCGGAAATGTCGGTAACAATTCCCAGACCCAAAGCGGTATCGCTGTGGCTTACCCAACGCTGACCAATGACAAATTCCGATGTTTCCAAGAAACCTCCGCTGACTGAATTACTGTTGGTTTGAGTCGTTTTCGCGCACCCAGAAGGCGGTGGCACCGCACACCGCCGCCGGTACCACCACCAGGTTGAGCACCGGCACCATGGCCGCAAGGGCTACCGGCAGGCCGAAGCCCAGGGCCGAAAGCCGGCTGGCTGCCAGGTCTTTTCTCAATTTCGGGAAGCTGACCCGGTGGTTATCGGCCGGAAAATCCACATATTGCAGGGCCATCATCCAGCTGTTAAACAGGAACCAGAGCACCGCCGCCACCAGGTTAACGACCGGAATCAGGCCGATAATAAACAGGCCCAGCGCCCGGGGCAGGTAATAGGCAATTTTCTGGACTTCCCGCCACAGGGCCCGGGGAATGTCCTTGATGATGGCTGCCCAGCTGCCGTCTGTGCTGACTTCCTGGCCGGTCAGGTGTTTTTCGGTCAGCTCACTCAGATAGCCGTAGAAGGGGGAACCGATCAGGTTGGCAACAATCACGAAGCCATAGGCCAGCATCAGCAGGATCACCACGCCATAGAGAAGCCAGAACAGCCAGTCGAGCGCCTGCAGCCAGGCCCAGTCGGGCAGCCAGGCCATGGCACCGGCGATCATCAGGGAAAACATCTCGGCCAGGAAATAGAACATCAGCCCGAACAGGATGACGTTGATCACAACAGGAATGATCACGAACAGCCGCAGGCCGGGCTGGCGAATCAGCCTGAAGCCCTCCCCCAGGTAGCCCAGTCCGCGAAAAAAGTTTCCTTTGAGCATTGCTGGTGGTCCTCCGCTGCCATGACAATAACGGGGCGCAAAGCATATCATGTCAGCCTCGTTCCCACAGCACGCAACCACCTTCGGATTACCCTATGACGCGACTCTGGCCAACCATCCGGCATATTCTGCACATGCGCCGCCTGTGGCAGGCCGTGTTGCTGGTGTCGGTTGCCGCCATTCTGTACCTGGCCACCACCAGCAGCAGCTACCCGATTCCGTCGTCCGATAATGACAAGGTCAATCACCTGATTGCCTTTATCGAGCTGACCATCGTTACCCGGCTGGCCTGGCCGCGCCTGAGCGCCTTCTGGTATGCACCGGCACTGCTGGGTTTCGGGCTGCTGCTGGAGGTGGTACAGGCCAACCTGCCCTACCGGGATTTTTCCCTGGCCGATGTGCTGGCAGACAGCCTGGGGATTGCCATCGGCATGCTGCCCTGGCCCGGCACACGCAGGCCGCGCGAAATGGATTTGAGAGATTCGCCTGAATCCTTGTAGGAAATATCTCACAGGCCTGTAGGAACTTTCAGTGTCTTCACGTACGAAGACGCAGCCCGGCCGATAGCTACTTCCCGCAGGATCATGAATTCAAAGAAAAAACTATTAACGCGATAGTTGAAGTCAGCAAATAGTGTGCGCCGGTCACACGTTTGTCAGATCGGCCTTGGTATAGTGGGAACCGTCAAGGATGACAGGGAAAAGGACGACGCACCGGATGCACCCCTGCAGGGACTGTGGGGAGAGGCAAGGACACAGGGATGCCTCGCTTAAGGGATAACGATTTGGATTGCCGGCTCGGACGCTGGCCATCAGGGAAAGACGCAAGGATTACGGCAACACGGCGGTTGCCCCGAGTGCACGGACGCACCACTTGTTCCGACTGTGAACTGCCCGGGATGGCGGTTCAAACCTGTTAAAGGGCAGCCCTTGAGCTGCCCTTTGTTTTTTCTGCTGCAGCAACTTCTCAGCCTGCGCCTTCCGCCAGGTAGATACGCACCTTGTTGAACTCCTCGAATTCATTCAGGTCTGGCCAGGTCCTGGCTTCAATCACCGTTTGCAGCTGATAGGCCGGGTTACCGAGATCCCGAACCCGCGAATCTGCCAGCAAAACCCGGCTTGCTGCCGCCCGGAACGCCTCCAGCAACGGCCGGTTGTCAGGGTCATAGAGCACATCGGCCGCGGTGACCAGGTCCAGGGATTCCGGCCGCGCCGCCCAGTCGTCACAAAGCTCCACCTGCACACCGTTAAGCCGGGCATTGGCGGCGGCAGCATCCAGCGCTGCCGGGTCGATATCGCAGGCAATGGCCCGGGCCGCACCCGCCCGCGCCGCCGCCACCGCCACCACGCCGGAGCCGGAGCCGAAATCCAGTACCGCTTTGCCAGCCACCAGCTCCGGATGCTGCAAAATCCAGCTGGCCAGCACCTGGCCGCTGGCCCAGCAGAATGACCAGTACGCCGGCTCTGCTACCACGGCCTGGGCTTCATCATGGCTCAGGGGACCCTCCAGCACAGAAGGGTCAAACAGATACAGCGGCAATTCCGGGCAACCTGCCGGTGCCGATGCGGCCACCCGGCCACGGCTCAGGGTCTTGCGCAGGTGCTGGTTCAGGTGTTCCGGGGTCATTGCTGGCTCTCTCAACAGTCAAAACCGCCATTGTACC
>CAYUNQ010000262.1:0-2945 GCA_964446185.1 uncultured Marinobacter sp.
GCCGATGCCATTTCCCACGGCGCGACTGGCAAGGGTAACGACCAGGTGCGTTTCGAGCTGGGCGCCTATGCGCTGAAGCCGGGTGTGAAGGTGATTGCTCCCTGGCGTGAGTGGGATCTGAACTCCCGCGAGAAGCTGTTGAAGTACTGCGAAGAGCGCAACATTCCGGTGGAAATGAAGAAGGGCAAGAGCCCGTACTCCATGGATGCCAACCTGCTGCACATTTCCTATGAAGGCATGAACCTGGAAGATCCGTGGTCCGAAGCCGAGGAAGAGATGTGGCGCTGGAGTGTGTCTCCGGAGGCCGCTCCCGAGAAGCCGACCTACGTTGAGCTGACCTACAAGAAGGGTGACATTGTTGCCGTGGATGGTCAGGAAATGAAGCCGCACGTGGTTCTGGAAACCCTGAACAAGCTGGCCGGCGAGAACGGTATTGGCCGCCTGGACATCGTTGAGAACCGCTACGTGGGCATGAAGTCCCGCGGCTGCTATGAAACACCGGGCGGCACCATCATGCTGCGTGCCCACCGCGCCATCGAGTCCATCACCCTGGACCGCGAAGTGGCCCACCTGAAAGACAGCCTGATGCCGCGCTATGCCGAGGTGATCTACAACGGCTACTGGTGGTCCCCGGAGCGTGAAGCCCTGCAGGCGCTGATCGACCAGACTCAGGAATACGTGAACGGTACCGTTCGCCTGAAGCTGTACAAGGGTAACGTAGACGTTGTTGGCCGGAAGTCTGAAGACTCCCTGTTCGACGAGAAGATTGCGACCTTTGAAGAAGACCAGGGTGCGTACGATCAGAAGGATGCGGAAGGCTTTATCAAGCTGAATGCGCTGCGGCTGCGGATTGCCGCTGGTAAGGGGCGTAAGCTCTAAGTAATAAAAAAGCCAGCTCATATGAGCTGGCTTGAAATTATTCGGAAAGAACGAAAGTGCCTGAAAAATTCGTTAATCCTGTGGGAGAGTACCCATACGGCGGCGGAGGTACTGCACGGCTCCTCCGCCATGGGTGGATACTGCTTCATTCCACGCTGTCAGATTAAGGCCTTCCGTTCTCTCTGTCTGTTTGTGATCTGTGTCGCAGTGTTACGGTGTGTAGTTCTTATACGCCTTCCCGTATTTCCGGTGTGATTTCCACGAAGCGACGGGTTTCGTAGGCATCTATCAGGCCTTGTATCGAGGCTTTTTCCATATCCTGTACAGACGGTGTGCCTTCTTCAGCGCTGGCGCGGCACAGGGCCATGCCGGCTTCTACGGAAATGTAGCCGGCGGTGGTTTTCAGGGCTTTGTGGTTGATGCCGTCGAAGATGCGCCGGAAGGCGGTGGGCGTGCAGTGGTCGCTGTTGGGAAAGTAAGACACGATCACGAACTGGTTGTCACCAATGCGGCACAAGGCGTCGATAGGGCGGATCAGGCTGTTCAGGCGGCGGGCGATGCCGATGGCTAATTCGCTCATCACGCTGGGCGGGTGTTTGCGCTTCAGGTCTTGCCAGTTACGGATGCCGCACATCACATAGGCACTGGCGCCGCCACGGGATTCGGCATGGCGCAGGATTTTCTGCAGGCGCTGGCGGGCGTACCTGGCGTTGCACAGGCCGGTTTCCATGTCGATGATGTTGCTGGATTCCAGCTCCCGGTTGTTCTCCACCAGTAAGGCGTTGGCCCGCAGCAGGGTGTTCTGGCGGTCTGCCATGCGGTCGGCAGCGAAGATGCGGGGAATCAGCTGCTTGGTCATGTCGGATTTGTAGATGAAGTCATCCACGCCCCGGTCGAAGGCTTCCGAGAGGGCTTCCACGCTTTCCCTGGCGGTCAGCAGGATCACGTAGGTGTAGTGGTTGGTCTGTTCGTCCAGCTGGCGCACCTGGTCTGTGAGTTCCAGGCCGTCCATCTCAGGCATCAGCCAGTCGGCAATCAGGACGCTCACCGGGCGTTCTTCCATCAGTTTCAGGGCCGCCGGGGCGTTGTTGGCGATGCGTATGTCGCGGTAACCGGCATTTCGCAAGGTGCGGCCAACCACCATACTGCTGAATTTGGCGTCGTCTACTACGAGGATGGGAAGGTCCAGGTTTGGCATTGTTTATCTACTTCTTACCAGTCCATTGTCGGGTGCGGTTCGCCTTGGCTCTTGGTATGCTTTGGCGGTTCCGGCGCAGCCGCTGTTAATCATCTCGCCACAGTATACTCTGGGTGGCCTTTGGAGAATGACGACCATGCCTTCTTTTGACATTGTTTCCGAAATCGAAATGCACGAAGTAACCAACGCGGTGGACCAGGCCAGGCGTGATCTGGGCAACCGTTGGGACTTCAAGAATGTAGACGCCAATATCGAACTGGAAGACAAGCGGATTACCGTGAGCGCCGAGCAGGAGTTCCAGCTGGAGCAGCTGATTGATCTGCTGCGGATGGCCTTCGCCAAGCGCAATATCGATGCCCGCGCCCTGGCAGAAGACGGCGAGAGCAAGGCCGGCAAGCTGGTGAAACAGCACTTTGCCCTGAAGCAGGGTATTGAAACCGACATGGCCAAGAAGATCGTGAAGATGATCAAAGACCAGAAGATGAAGGTTCAGGCCAGCATTCAGGGTGACAAGGTGCGGGTAACCGGCAAGAAGCGGGACGACCTGCAGGAAGCCATTGCCATGCTGCGCGAGGCGGAGCTGGATATCCCGCTGCAATTCAATAACTTCCGCGACTGATCCGGAGATTTCACTATCGTACCCGGCACCCGCCTTGCCCTGCTGAAAGACGCCCTGTACACCTACACCCGCTGGCAGGTGATTGCCATGCTGTTTCTGGGGTTTTCAGCGGGGCTGCCGTTTTTGCTGGTGTTTTCCACCCTCAATGCGCGGCTGGCGGATGTGGGGGTAGAAACCGCAACCATCGGCTTCTTCAGCTGGCTGGGCATTACCTATTCCATCAAGGTGTTCTGGGCCCCTGTGGTGGAC
>CAYUNQ010000263.1:0-2942 GCA_964446185.1 uncultured Marinobacter sp.
TGATGCCGTACAGCGGAATAGCGTGTACCAGGTCACGCAGGGTGATGCCCGGCTGCATTTCGCCTTTGAAGCGAACCAGAACGGATTCCGGCATATCCAGCGGCATAACACCGGTGGCTGCAGCAAACGCTACCAGGCCAGAACCGGCCGGGAAGGAGATGCCCATCGGGAAACGGGTGTGAGAATCACCGCCGGTGCCGACGGTGTCCGGCAGCAGCATGCGGTTCAGCCAGGAGTGGATGATGCCGTCGCCCGGACGCAGGGAAACACCGCCGCGGGTGCGGATAAAGTCCGGCAGGGTGTGCTGCATTTCAACGTCAACCGGCTTCGGATAAGCGGCAGTGTGACAGAAGGACTGCATCACCAGGTCAGCCTGGAAGCCCAGACACGCCAGGTCTTTCAGCTCGTCACGGGTCATCGGGCCAGTGGTGTCCTGGGAGCCAACGGTGGTCATGTGCGGCTCGCAGTAGGTTCCCGGGCGCACGCCCTGGCCTTCTTCCAGGCCGCAGGCCTTGCCGACCATCTTCTGGCCCAGGGTGAAGCCCTTGGTGCCGGCTTCCGGATCTTTCGGCAGACGGAACAGGTCAGTTGCGCCCATGCCCAGTGCAGTACGGGCCTTGTTGGTCAGACCACGACCGATGATCAGCGGAATACGGCCGCCGGCCTGAACTTCGTCCAGGATCACGTCAGACTTGAACTTGAACTCGGAGATAACTTCACCGGCTTCGTTCAGGATCTTGCCTTCGTACGGGCGGATTTCAATCACGTCGCCCATGTTCATGTTGTCTACAGGTGCTTCGAAAACCAGGGCGCCGGCATCTTCCATGGTGTTGAAGAAGATCGGGGCAACCTTGTTACCGATGCAGACACCGCCACCGCGCTTGTTGGGCACGCCCGGGATGTCTTCACCGAAGAACCACAGAACGGAGTTGGTGGCAGACTTACGGGAAGAACCGGTACCTACAACGTCACCTACGAAGGCAACCGGAAGGCCCTTGGACTTGATTTCTTCGATCTGGCTCATCGGGCCAGTTACGCCGGGCTCTTCCGGCTTCAGGCCGTCGCGTTCCATTTTATAGGCGGCGCGGGCGTGCAGCGGGATGTCCGGGCGGGACCAGGCATCCGGAGCCGGAGACAGGTCGTCGGTGTTGGTTTCGCCGGTTACCTTGAACACCACCATCTTGGTGCTTTCGGGAACCTTGTTCTTCTTGGTGAACCACTCGGCGTTGGCCCAGGACTCAATGACGGACTTGGCTACGGCGTTGCCGGCGTCCATTTTTTCTTTCACGTCGTTGAACGCGTCGAACATCAGCAGGGTGTGCTTGAGTTCTTCACCGGCCAGTTCGGCCAGTTCGCTGTCGTCCAGGAGTTCAACCAGGGTAGCGATGTTGTAGCCGCCCTGCATCATGCCCAGCAGCTGGACAGCTTTCTTCTTGTCGATCAGCGGAGAAGCGGCTTCGCCTTTCACGATCGCGGTCAGGAATGCAGCTTTTACGTAAGCGGCTTCATCTACTCCCGGCGGTACGCGGTTTTCCAGCAGGTCAACCAGGGTGGCTTCTTCACCAGCCGGCGGGTTTTTCAGCAGCTCGATCAGACCAGCAGTCTGCTCGGGGTTCAGGGGCTTGGGTGGGATACCCAGGGCTTCACGTTCAGCAACGTGTTCACGATAGGCTTCTAACACGATATGGACCCTCATCAGTTGGAATGTTCCGCGCGATGGGCGTGGTGCCCGGCGGGAGTTTTTTGGCGAAAAGGCCGCAGGAGCCTCTGAATAAGGCCTCAAATACCGATGGGGTTTCAGGATTTATTCAGAGACTCCTTGATCTGGCGCTGCATTCTATAGGAAAGCCCGTATAAAGTTAAGTTGGACAGTGGTCGGAGAGATCTGTTAGGTGCGTTATACTCCCGCGCTTGTTGAACCGGACCGTTGCCAAAGCCATGAACGAAGCCCTGCAAGAGATACACGATTTCCTGCCCTGCCGAACGCCGGCCCAGTGGATTGAGAACGCCCTGGCCAACCAGGACCTGATGCTGATTGACCACGCCCACTGCGAAAAGAAAGCAGCCTCCACCGCCCTGAGCCTGATGTACCGGTATGTGGACAACACCGACCTGCTGAACAAAATGTCCCGCCTGGCCCGCGAAGAGTTGCGGCACTTCGAGCAGGTGCTGGCGATCATGGTAAAGCGGGGCGTGGCCTATACCCACCTGACTCCGGCCCGCTACGCCGCCGGCCTGCGCGAATCGGTGCGCAAGGATGACCCCGGCCGCCTGGTGGATGTACTGATCGTCGGCGCCATCATCGAAGCCCGCTCCTGCGAGCGCTTCGCCGCCCTGGCACCGCGCCTGGATGACAAGTTGGCGGAGTTCTACAACAGCCTGCTGAAATCCGAGGCCCGGCATTACCAGGATTACCTGAAGCTGGCGGTACAGGCCAACGGCGGGCCGGTGGATGAGCGGGTGGCGGAGTTTATGGCTATTGAGCAGAAGTTGATTGAAGAGCCGGATTCGGAGTTCCGGTTTCACAGTGGGCCTTTGGTTAACTGAAATTTTTTGCCACGGAATCCACTGAAAAACACGGAAAGAAAAGATTAAAGAATTTTTTGCTACTAAATCCACGAAAGGACACGAAAAGAAAAGCTTTAATGATTTTTTAGCCACGGACACTCACGGAATTACACGGACAACAACAAAGCTGATTTTCTCTTTTGTCCGTGAGCGTCCGTGAGTGTCCGTGGCCAAAAACTCTTTAAAGGTCCTGGCACAAAGCCATCCACCGGGCAATCCCCGCACTTCGGTATTTCTGCTTATGAAGGATGAAGTAGAAATGCCGGTCGAACTGCCGGTGGGGCACTTTTAGCGGCACCAGGCTGCCGCGTTTAAAGGCGTCGGCCAGTACCACCTCTGACAGGCAACCAATACCCAGGTCGGCTTCTACTGCT
>CAYUNQ010000264.1:0-2940 GCA_964446185.1 uncultured Marinobacter sp.
TTCGGCGCTGCCGCCGTCTTCCCGAATGCTGCTGGCCACCGCTTCACAACCGTCAATCTTGCGGCTGCTGACAATCACGTGGGCGCCGTAATGGGCCAGTGTGCGGGCAATGCTCTCGCCGATGCCACGGCTGGCACCGGTTACCAGGGCGACTTTGCCGGTCAGGTCGAACAGGTTTACGTTGCTCATGGAATTCCCTCAGATTATCGGAATGTCACCAGGGAAGGGTTCTCCGCTTCCAGGTGGCTATAGTTGTTGAACACGGCCAGGCTGCGCCGGGGGCCGGAATACAGAATGCGGGACACGCTGGTATTGGCGATCACGTTATTCATCTCCAGCGCCTTGCGGTCTGAGAGCTCCAGCAGGTGCTGGGCAATCACTGCAATGGGGCCGCCGGAGGTGGACACGATCACATCAGCGCCACCGGCAAGGTCGATCAACTCATCCAGCGCTGCACCGACCCGCTGTCGGAAACCGATCCAGGTTTCGGTGTATTCGTGGTCGTACTCGCCACTGACCCAGCGGGCCACGGCTTTCTCGAACGCTTGCTGGAAGGCCCTGGCTGGCTTGGGAAAGCTGGCCAGGTCCCGCGCCATTACCTGTTTATCGGCCCACTCCGGGCGCAGGCGCTCCACCACTTGCAGGTGATCAAATTCATTCAGGCCTTCGAGCACCTGCATGCCCGGCAAGGCTGTGCCATAGCCAGTGGCGATGGCCTCTACGGTTTCGCGATGCCGCTGCAGGTTACCGCCAAAGATGGCGCCGGGTTCCACCTTGTCCGCCAGCCAGCGACCCAGGATCTTGCCCTGCTCCCAGCCGCGGGGAGACAGCTGATCGTAGTTTTCCTTGCCGAAACTGGCCTGGCCGTGGCGTACCAGATAGATGGTGGCCATTACAGGGTGCTCTCGCTGATCAGCCGCTGGCAGCGCTTCTCCAGGTAGTTGGCGGCATGGCCAAAGGCGGCAAAACGCTTGTCTTTGGTCTGGCCGTGGTAGAAGCGGTAGTAGATTTGCTGGATGATCACCGCCAGGCGGAACAACCCGTAGATTTCGTAGAAATCGAAGTTATCGGCCCGGAAGCCGGATTTCTCCATGTAGTAGTCCACCACTTCCTTGCGGGTCAGCATGCCCGGCCGGTGGGTAGGCTGGCGCCGGAGCATCTGGAAAGGGCCTTCGTCGTCGGCTTCAATCCAGTAGGCCAAGCTGTTGCCCAGGTCCATCAGTGGATCGCCGATGGTGGCCATTTCCCAGTCCAGCACGCCAATCACTTCAAACGGGTTGTCCGGGTTCAGCACCACATTGTCGAAACGGTAATCGTTGTGGATCACCACCTGGGCAATGTCATCCGGCATCTTATCGTTCAGCCAGGCCATGACTTCTTCGAAGTCACCGACATCGTCGGTACGGGCCTTGCGGAAGCGATCGCTCCAGCCACCAATCTGCCGCTGAACGTAGCCGGCGCCCTTACCCAGCTTATCCAGGCCAGCGGCCCTGGCGTCCACCGTATGCAGATCCACCAGCTTGTCGATCACGTTCAGGCACAGCTTGCGGGTGTCTTCGGCACTCAGCTCGAAATCCTTGGGGAAATCCTGGCGCAGGATAATGCCCTTGAGCCGTTCCATCACATAGAAATCACACCCCAGTACGCCGTGATCATCGCAGATGGCGACAATGTTGGGCACGTAGGGGTAAACCGGCTTCAACGCCTCCATCACCCGCGCTTCCCGCAGCATGTCGTGGGCGGACTTGGCAATCTTGCCGAACGGTGGCCGGCGCAGTACGTAAGACTGCTCGCCGTAGTCCACCTGATAGGTCAGGTTGGACGCGCCGCCGGGATACTGTTTGATACCCGGCTGCCCTTCCAGGCCGGGAATGGCCTGTTTCATGAACTGGTCGACGGCGCTGATATCCAGCTCTTCGCCTTCCCGGATGTCTACGGCCTGGTCGATCTGTGTCATTCAATCTCTCCTGTGATGTGTTCAGGCGTTCGCCTTGCTACCCATCTTGCTCATCCAGCGCTTGGTTTCCTGGTGCATCAGCCAGTCAAACGCCCAGGGTGCGTGGCGCTTGAGCATCCACATACGGCGCTCCTTGGCGTGGGGCAGTACCCAGAAGTCTTTGTCTTTCACACTGCGGAAGATATCCTCGGCCACGTCTTCGGCGGTGATGCTGGAGCGCTTCATCAGCTTGTTCACGTTCTGCTGGATACCGGGAATGTCCGAACGCATGGTGCTGGTCAGATTGGTCTGGAAAAAAGCCGGGCACACGCAGCTGACGTGAATACCGGCATCCCGCAGCTCCTGGCTGAGGGTTTCGGACAGGGCAATTACCCCGGCCTTGGAAACATTGTAGCTGTCCATCAATGGCGCCAGCATGAGCCCGGCCATGGAAGCCACATTCACAAATGCGCCGGAGCCTTGTTGCTTGAACAGCGGCGTGAAGGCTTTGCAGCCACGCACAACGCCCAGTACGTTGATGTCGAGAATCCACTCCCAGTCCGCCATGGTGGTGTCTTCGATGGAGCCTGCAGAGGCAACGCCGGCGTTGTTGACGACAACGTCCACGCCGCCCCATTTCTGCATCAGGTCATCACGGACTTTCTCGAAGTCGCTCAGGCGGCGTACATCACACTCAACAAAGTAGCCTTCGCCACCGGCGTTATTCAGTTCCGCCTCAACGGCGACGCCCTGCTCCGGGTTAATGTCCCCGATGCAGACCTTCGCGCCCTCTTTGGCGTACCGCAATGCAATCGCCCGACCCAGGCCACTGGCCCCGCCGGTTATGAATACCCTCTGTGTCATGTTCGTGCTCACCGTTTTTACGTTTGAGTTCGTTTTATATTTTGGAGTTCGTGTTCTTTTTGCTTTGGAGTAAGAGCTGCTACCGGGTAAGGCCTTCCAAAACACGCTCCTTCGGCACGTCCATGTGACGCTTGAGCTCC
>CAYUNQ010000265.1:0-2938 GCA_964446185.1 uncultured Marinobacter sp.
ACGGCCGCCAGCGCACAATCAGGTCACGATCCATCAGCACTTCCCGGCCTTCCGGGCGCACCACCACCCGGCCGCCGTCGGCCTCGGTCACCAGGCTGTGGCTCGGGCTGGTTACCCCGGCCAGCGGGAAGCCACTGTCGATGGCCAGCTCTATCCGGGCCCGGTGGCTGCGCTCATCCACATCAGCTGCCCGAACCGTAAACGGGCTGATCTCCGGGGCGTCCGGCACTTGTGTGGTGGCCATAGCCCAACCCGACTGCCACTGCGTTGTCGTCTCGATAACCGGTTCACCCGGCATATAACGGGGCGTGAGGGTGGTGGGCAGGGTCAGCTCGAACTCGCCGTTGCGATAGCTCACCGGTTGCTGGTAGCGGATTTCAACCTTAATGGTTTCACCCGGCGGGATATTGGCCACCCGGCTGGTAAACAGGTTCGGGCGTTGCTGCTCCAGCGTGGCGGCGTGCTGGCCGGCGGATTTCGCTTTTTCATAGGTTTCCCGGGCCTTGGCCCGGGGCTCGATACGCCCGACTATCCGGCGCTCACCCAGGGTCATGGTCAATCCGAACACCGCGGCCCGCTCCGGTAACGGAAACACGAAAACGCCTTCGTGCCATGAATCACTGGTATTGCGGAATTCCCGGGTCAGCGTGGTCTCCGCCAGCAGGCCGGACACCCGAACCTGAAACTCACTGTCCAGAACCAGTGCCGGCTGCTGCCGGTTGCCCTCGCTGTCGACCAGGTAAAGCTGGCCGGCTTCTTCAGCTTGCCAGTCACTGGCTTCGGCATAGAGCGGATGGACAAACAGCATCAGCAGCACCGCCAGCCACAGGCTGACCCCTTCGGCACAGCGCAGCCAGCGGCGTTTGCTGATCAAAGGGCGAGTGGTGCGGGTAGATTGCGGATAAAGGTCGGCCCTCACGGCCGGGTTGGCAAGCAGCGATAGCAACATCATCACGTCATCCTTTTTAGTGGAAGTTGGTGATGCCATTGCAACAGCCGGAACGGGCGCCGCCGTGGCAGAAACGGGCAGGCCGGCGACAAAAAATGATGAATTATGGCAATCGGGCCGGTACAACTTGTTCCAGCCCTTGAGCGTGGTTTAATGGCAGCACATTCCGGTGAAACACACAGCCATGAAAAAAAACATTGTTCTGATAGAAGACGAAGCCGGTATCCGCGACAACTACCGGGCCGCGTTTGAACGCCGGGGCTACCGGGTATCCGCCTACGGTGACCGGCCCTCCGCCTGGCAGGTGCTGCGCCAGAGCCTGCCGGACCTGGCTATTATCGATGTAGGCCTGGGCGATGAACCCGAAGGCGGCTTTACCCTGTGCCAGGATTTGCGGGCCCTGTCGGCTACCCTGCCGATTATTTTCCTGACCGCCCGGGACAGCGACATCGACTCGGTACACGGCCTGCGCCTTGGCGCCGACGACTACGTGACCAAGGACATGAGCCTGGACCACCTGCTGGCCCGCATCACCGCCCTGTTGCGCCGGGCCGAGGCCTGGGCCGAAGCCCTGCAAAAGCCGGACGAAGTGATTCACCGGGGCCGGATGACCATGAACGTAGACCGCATGACCGTGGCCTGGAACGACCAGCCGGTGGACCTGACGGTGACCGAATTCTGGATGCTGCACGCACTGGTCCAGCACCCCGGCCATGTCCGCACCCGGGATCAGCTGATGGAAGCCGCCAGCACTGTGCTGGACGACAACACAGTGACATCCCACATCAAACGCATCCGGCGCAAATTCATTCAGCTGGACGAGACCTTTGATGGCATCCAGACCGCCTACGGCATGGGCTACCGCTGGAATGCCCGTGAGGTGTAACCCTTGAGCCTGAAGCGCCAGCTGTTCCTGGCCAGCCTGCTGATGCTGCTGATCCCCTGGGCAGGCCTCAGTTTTGTCCTGGAACTGGATTCGGCCCTGCGCCAGCAAACCCTGCAGCAGCTGCAAACCCAGAGCACCCGGCTGACCGAACTGGCCGACGACCTGCTGCTGGGGCAACCGGCCATTGGCGCCGACCCGGTGGTGTATGCCCGCCCCGTGCAGACGCCAGGCGACACCTTTGTCTGGCCCAGCTATGAAGACCAGGACCACCGGCAACCCTGGCAAAGCGCCGCAACCCGCCCGGGCGAGCCACAATTGCGCTGGCAGGCAGCGGCGGATGATCGTTACCTGTACCTGCTGGCCGACATTCAGCATCACCCGTTGACCCCCTTCAACCCTATGATCGCTTCGAACTCTGGCTGCAGGCCCCCGCCAGCGAGCTGGAACAACCCGCCGGCCCCCGCATCTGGCAAATCAAACCGGATGAAGTGCGGGCCACCACCGCCAGCGAGCCGGAACAGTGGGACTACCGGGTCCATGCCAACTGGCGTATCCGCACCTCCAGCTGGCAGCTGGAAGTGCGAATGCCACTGCCCGCCCAGGGCAGCCGGCTGGGTTTCCGGGTGGCCCGCAGCGATACCGGCGCAACTCTGGCCGGAACCGGGACCGAGCCCCTGCCGGCACTGATCTATCCTCACCGGGTTCTGGAGCGGGCCCTGGGCCGGCAACTGGGCCCCGGACAGCAGGTCACCATCACCGAGCCCGCCGGCTGGATAACCGCCAGCGTCAGCCGGAAGGGCCGGGATAGCACCGACTTCGAGAACCTGTCGCCCGGGCAGATTCTGGACACCCTGACCCTCAACGGTCTGCGCGCCCTGGTGCGCTGGTATCAACCGGAGCCAGCAGTCCTGGCCGGCACCGACTTCCAGCTGAACACCCGCCAGGTGCCCGACAACGGGCTGGTGAAACACCCGGACGACTCCCTGTGGCTGGCCACCGCCCACCCGTTGTTCGACGGCCGCTCCATGCTGCTGGAGCAATCCCTGGACCAATTGCTGAGCGTATCCGGCTCGGCTCTGGGCAGTGTGCTGGCCCGCTCCCTG
>CAYUNQ010000266.1:0-2642 GCA_964446185.1 uncultured Marinobacter sp.
AAATGCGCGAACTTCGTCGCGGAAAGCCAATTCCTCGGCTGTGTAATTCATGTTCATAGGTAACCCTCACCGTGCTCTTAGCGAAAATGTATACCGCATAGCAGAATTGCTCCATGATCCATCAACCAAACGGTGGATGTCAATGCTAACGGAATCAACTGTCAAAAAATGCATCGTTGTAGACATGCAAAAAGATAAATGGACTTGTTGATCTAAAATTCTTCATCTATATTCGTTGTCGTGGAAGATGGTACTGCATAATGAAATGCAAATAACCCACCATTCCGCTGTGCGGAATTGTTGCGGTAGGGTCTGTACCAGTCCCGGAGATTTAACAATAAAGACGCTAACCAACTCCGATGCGAGGTTTTCAAGATGACAACAACAACCCGTTTTGCCACCCATCCGCTGGTCCGTGCCGTAGCCCTGGCTGGTGCACCTCTGCTGATGCTTGGCTCGGTAACTGCCCAGGCGCAGAGCAACACAGAGCTGGAAGAGCTGCGTGAGCGCATCCAGGTTCTGGAAGGAAAGCTGGAAGGTGCGGTGTCGACTGCCCCTGAAACGCGGGACGATAGCCGTTATCTGTTGCGTGATGGCAAAGGCATCAAGATTGGTGACACCACGATTTCATTTGGCGGGTTCATCAAGGCCGATGTGATTTTTGGATCCAACGGTGACGGTACCAGTAACGGTTACGGCACCGGTTTGCCCCGGACGCTTGCCGGGGCTGCCAGAAACGGCGAAAGTGACTGGAAAACAGGCTTCTCGGCTCGTGAATCTCGTATCAGCATGGGTACCAAGACCGAAAATGTGGCCGGTCATGATCTGACTACCTACATCGAAATGGACTTCAACACTGCGGCTGATGCCCCCGGTAATGAAGTTGTTTCGAACAGCTATAATCCGCGAATGCGCCAGGCGTATGGTTCCTGGAATGGCTGGGATTTTGGCCAGACCTTCACCACCTTTACCGATCTTGCTGTGTTGCCGGAGATTCTGAACCAAGGTAAGCACGCTGCCTTCATCCACACCCGTCAGCCGATGCTTCGCTACAACATGTCTGCTCCGGGTGGTAAGTTGATGGTGGCGCTGGAAAACCCTGAAGATGGTTTTGGCTCTACCTCCTACAGCGATCAGTCCTACCCCGATCTGGTAGCGCGCTACCAGGTTCGTGGTGACTATGGTATTTACTCCGTGGCTGCTCTGTTGCGCCAACTCGAAGATGATGCTGCAGAGGAAACCAAGACAGCCGGTGCGGTATCGCTGAGCGCCCGTATTCCTACGTTTGGCCGTGATGACCTGCGACTGCAATACAGCTATGGAGCGCTTGGCCGTTACATGGGATTGTTCACCTACCCGGATGTGGATCTGGCCGAGCAGGCGGCCGGAAAGGTTGAGCCGCTGAATACCTACGGGGTCACTGCGGCCTACCGTCACTTCTGGAATTCAACCTGGAGAAGTAACCTGACGGTTTCCCATACCGAGATTGTGGACGATCTGGACTTCTCTCCTGCAGGGACTCTCAGCTATTTCGACTCCTCCACCTCAGTCCACGCTAACCTGCTGTGGTCCGCTCATAAGAACCTGACTCTGGGTCTTGAGTATGCCTACTGGGACTTTGGCGAGATCGCCGGCAGCGGCAGCCAGCAGTATGAGCAGGTAATGGCTTCCGCCACCCTGTCATTCTGATCAGCGGTTTTCCGTTGAGTTAAACGAGTATCAGGTGTTTTATCGTTTGCCCCGGGTGTCCTGCACGCCGGGGCTTTTTTGGGCCTGCCTGAAACTCTTTGCCGGATGCCTGGCATTAAAAAACCCCTCCGCGGAGGGGTTCTTTGCTTACACTGTTCCTGAAAGAATCAGCTGAAGGCCTGAATACCGGTCTGACCACGGCCCAGAATCAGGGCGTGGACGTCGTGGGTGCCTTCGTAGGTGTTAACCGCTTCCAGGTTCATAACGTGGCGGATAACGTGGTATTCATCAGCGATACCGTTGCCACCGTGCATATCGCGGGCTACGCGGGCGATGTCCAGGGCCTTGCCACAGTTGTTACGCTTCAGAAGGGAAACGGAATCCGGGGTGGCAATGCCAGCATCCATCATGCGGCCCAGCTGCAGCACAGATTGCAGTCCAAGGGTGATTTCAGTCTGCATGTCTACCAGCTTCTTCTGGATCAGCTGGTTGGCGGCCAGGGGCTTGCCAAACTGCTTGCGCTCCAGGGTGTAGTTGCGGGCTGCATGCCAGCAGAATTCCGCAGCACCCAGGGCGCCCCAGCTGATGCCGTAGCGAGCCTTGGTAAGGCAGCTCAGGGGGCCTTTCAGGCCTTCAACTTCCAGGCGGTTTTCTTCAGGAACGAAGACTTCGTCCATAAAGATAGAGCCGGTGTCGGATGCGCGCAGGGAGAATTTGCCCTGAATCTTCGGAGTTTCCAGACCCTTGGCGCCTTCGCGCTCGATCACAAAGCCGTTTACCACGCCGTCCAGCTTGGCCCAGACCACGCAAACGTCGGCAATCGGGGAGTTGGTGATCCAGGTCTTGGAGCCGCTCAGCAGGTAGCCGCCGTCAACTTTCTTGGCGCGGGTTTCCATGCCGCCGGGGTCAGACCCGTGGTTGGGTTCGGTCAGGCCGAAGCAGCCAACAAACTC
>CAYUNQ010000266.1:2652-2928 GCA_964446185.1 uncultured Marinobacter sp.
AGTTCTTCTTTGCCGTAAGAGAAGATCGGGTACATCACCAGTGAAGACTGTACGCTCAGGGCCGAGCGGTAGGCAGAGTCTACCCGTTCAACTTCCCGTGCGATCAGGCCGTAGCACACGTGGTTCAGGCCGGGGCCGCCGTACTCTTCCGGCAGGGTGGCACCCAGCATGCCCAGTTCACCCATTTCGGTGAAGATGCTGCGGTCGAACGTCTCGTGACGGTTTGCTTCAGTGATGCCGGGCATCAGTCGGGTGTCGCAGAAACTGCGAATACTG
>CAYUNQ010000267.1:0-2923 GCA_964446185.1 uncultured Marinobacter sp.
CCATGGTGGTGGGATCGAACGCGCCGTGGGTCTTACAGAAGTTGATCACTTCCTGATAAATGGTGGCGTAGGTGGACTCAGGCATAACCGCCTTGGTGTCCTTCAGCTTGCCGTCACGGGCCCACATCTTGCCGGAGTTACGGATCATCGCCGGCATGGAGGCGTCAACAATAACGTCGCTCGGTACGTGCAGGTTGGTGATGCCTTTTACGGAATCCACCATGGCGATTTCCGGGCGGTGCTCGTAGCACGCGTGCAGGGCTTCCTGGATTTCTTCCTGCTTCGATTCCGGCAGCTGCTTGATCTTCTCAACCACGGAAGACAGGCCGTTGTTCGGGTTTACCCCGATTTCGTTGAACAGGTCGCCGTACTTGTCGAACAGCTCCTTGAAGAACACCTTCACCGCGTGACCGAATACGATCGGGTGAGAGATTTTCATCATGGTGGCTTTTACGTGCAGGGAGAACATCACACCAGTCTTTTCGCAGTCTTCGATGGCGTCTTCGAAGAACTTCACCAGTGCCTTCTTGCTCATAAACATGCCGTCGAGCACTTCGCCTTCCAGCAGCGGCAGGTCGGATTTCAGAACGGTTTGCTCACCCTTCTTGTTCTCGAACACGATGCGGGCGTTGGTGGCCTTGTCCAGGGTTACAGACTGCTCGCTGGAGTAGAAGTCGCCACCGCGCATGTGCGCAACGTGGGTACGGGAAGCCGGGCTCCACTCACCCATGGTGTGCGGGAACTTGCGGGCAAAGGCTTTTACCGCAGCCGGCGCACGGCGGTCGGAGTTACCTTCACGCAGTACCGGGTTAACGGCGCTGCCCAGCACTTTGGAGTAACGTGCGTGGATTTCTTTCTCTTCGTCGGTTTCCGGGTTCTCTTTGAACTCAGGAACCTTGTAGCCCTGCTCGTTCAGCTCTTTAATAGCGGCACGCAGCTGGGGAATGGACGCAGAGATGTTCGGCAGCTTGATGATGTTGGCGTCCGGATCCTTGGTGTACTCACCCAATTCAGCCAGGGCATCCGGCACCCGCTGGTCTTCTTCAAGGTAGTCCGGGAAGCCTGCCAGAATACGCGCCGCGAGAGAGATGTCGCTGGTTTCGAAGTCGATACCGGCCGGCTTGGCGAAGGTTTCCAGGATGGGAAGCAGTGACCGGGTAGCGAGGGCGGGGGCCTCGTCGGTCAATGTGTAGACAATCTTGGATTTGGAGTTGCTCATTTTCGTCCTCAGGCAAATGGGTGGGTTCAGGACGGTCATGGCGCGATCGGGCGTCTTGTGAACGTCCGGCTTTGCCAGTGACTGATTCGGAACTTTTGATAGGTTTACTAAGATAGCATTTTTTTCGGAATGTTGATTACGATCTTAGTATAAGAACGTACGGATAATGCCTGATCTTCGGTTACAGGCTCATGAAATGACGGGAATTTACGAAACTTTCTAACATTTTTCAGGTATGGCGCCAGCGTGTCAGGGGGCGGGCTTTCCAAAACACGCTGTGAATACTTCCCTGTACGCTCTGCTCCGCCATCCATGGCTCCGCAAGGTTTTGGAAAGCCCGCCCCCTGCCACTCTCAAACGATGTTCGGGGAGTCCCATCACATCGTCTCAGAGCTTACAAATACAGGCCATTTTGTCGACAATACAGCCTGATTCCGCACTCCTCACACAGACGTTCACCTGAATTCAGCCGGGTAACAACCCCACTGCCGCCAACCGCTCCCGAATCCGATCCAACGCTTCCGGGTTGCCCAAAGCATCCCGGTTGTCCGCCTTGCTTGAACCATTGACCAGCCGGGCTACTGCCAGTTCCACTTTTTTGCCGCTACGGGTGTAGGGAATGTCGGGCACTTCGACGATGTGCCTGGGCACGTGCCTTGGGCTGGCGCCTTCGCGGATGCGGGTTTTCAGGGTTTTGATCAGGTCGTCGGTGACGGTCTGGCCATCGGCCGGGACTACGAACAGGACCACTTCGACATCACCGTCGATCTGGCGGCCGACCACGAGGCTGTCTTTGACCTCACTGATGGTCTCCACCTGGCGGTAGATTTCCGCCGTGCCGATGCGCACACCGCCGGGGTTGAGGGTGGCGTCGGAGCGGCCGTAGATGATGGCGCCGCCGTGTTCGGTGAATTCGATGAAGTCGCCGTGGGCCCAGACGCCGGGGAAGGTGTTGAAGTAGGCGTCTCTATAGCGTTCACCGTCCGGGTCCTGCCAGAAGCTGACGGGCATGGACGGCAGCGGTTGGCGGCAGACGAGTTCGCCCCGGCCGGCGCTGACCGGCTGACCGTCGTCGCCGTAGGCCACAGCATCCACCCCCAGCAAACGGCACTGGATTTCGCCTCTTCGTACCGGCAACAGTGGGGTAGCCCCCACAAAGCAGCCGCAGATGTCGGTGCCACCGGCGATGGAGCCGAGTAACACGTTAGGCGCGCCGTCGGTGTAGATCCAGTCGTAGTCTTCCGGCAACAGCGGCGAGCCGGTGGAGAAGACCACGCGCAGGGCGCTCTGGTCCAGGGTTTTGGCCGGTTGCAGTTCGGCTTTGCGACAGCCGGCGATGAAGCGGGCGCTGGTGCCGTAGTGGGTTACCCGTTCCTTGGTGACGGTTTCCCACAGGAAGTTCAGGCTCGGGTAACCCGGGGAGCCATCCACGGTGATCACGGCGGCACCGGTCATCAGGGCAGAGGCCTGCCAGTTCCACATCATCCAGCCGCAGGTGGTGAAGTACAGGAAACGGTCGTCCGGGCCCACGTCGCCGTGGAGCATCAGTTCCTTGGCGTGGTTAACCAGCAAGCCGGCGGTGCCGTGTACGATGCACTTGGGTTTGCCGGTGGTGCCGGAGGTATAGAGGATGTACAGCGGGTGGTCCGGGTCGACCGGGGTAAAGGAGGGCGCTTGGCCTTCTCCGGCTTTCAGGGCGTCTTC